>JBBSFO010000050.1:0-14382 GCA_038238655.1 Thermomicrobiales bacterium
CCGCTTCGGCTTCATCCCGACCGAGCGGCCGATGGCCTACATCCTCACCGCGAACCGCTCCGCGCTGCTCGTGCCGCGCCTCGAGGGCGAGCACGCCGAAGAATTCGCGCTCGTGGATCAGGTCGTCACGTACCCCGAATATCCTGGCGAGCAGCATCCGATGGAATTTCTGAAGGAATTGCTCGCCGAATTCGGCCTGACGCACGCGCAGATCGGCGTGGATTCGGATGGATACGGCGCGCTCTACGGCTATCGCGGTCCGTCGGTGAGCACGCTGCTGCCCGATGCGACGATCACCAACATCCGCGACGATGTCGAGTACATGCAGATGATCAACTCAGAAGAAGAGTTGAATCTGATCCGCGAAAGCGCACGCTGGGGCAACCTCGCGCATGTCTATTTGCAGGAGTACTGCAAGGTCGGCGTGTCGGAGACGGAGATCTCGATGCGCGCCTCCGACGAGGCGACGCTGGCGATGATCCGCACGCTCGGTAAAGAATATCGTCCGGTCAGTTTCGGGCGACCCGGCGCGTCGGCGGGTTTTCGCGGCCAGGTCGGCAAGGACTCCGCGTTGCCGCACGCGATGACGAGCAACGCGCGTCTCAAGGCGGGCGATGTGCTCGTGACGGGCGCGGGCGCATCAGTCTGGGGCTATGGCAGCGAGTTGGAACGGACGATGATTATGGGCGAGCCGAGCAAGGAGCAGGAGAAATACTTCAACCTGATGCTCGAAGCGCAGACGCTCGCCTGCGCCGCGATCAAACCCGGTCTCCCCTGCTCGGACGTGGACCGGCAGGTGCGCGCCTTTTTCAGCGAACATAATCTGTGGGAGTATTGGCGGCACCACACTGGCCACGCCAAGTCCACGCTCGTCCACGAAGCGCCCTTCCTCGACATCGGGGACGATCGCATCATGGAAGTCGGCATGGTCTTTACCGTTGAGCCGGGCATCTATCTGAAAGATTTCGCGGGCTTCCGCCACTCCGACACCGTCGCCGTCACGCCCGATGGCATCGAATGGCTCACGTACTACCCGCGTGACTTGGAGAGTCTCACCATTCCGGTGTAATTGAGTAGACAGTAACCGGAAGATGGTCAACGGTAGGCAGTGGGATAAAGGGAAAAATCGGCAGTGTCTGGACTCACTCGTGGCAGGAACAGCCGCGCTACGGGTATGCCGATGGTCGAGGACGGCACAGATGTGCCGCAACGTCGCTTGCCTCTCTCGAGGAAACGCACGAGCGGAGGGATCACACAACGATGACTGACTACCGCGAGATCTCGCCCTCACCCTCGCTCGCTCGGTATCTGTCATGTATCTGGGTACGATCCACCGAAGATCGCCCGGTGCCGCCATCACATGTGGTCCCCGACGGCTGTATTGATATTGTCTGGATTGGTAACGCCCCTGCCACAGTCGTCGGCCCTGCCTTGCGGCCGTTTCTTGCGTCCCTACCGTCGCGGTCAACCATCGTCGGAGTCCGGTTCCGCCCCGGCATGGCCCCCCCGATCCTCGCAGCACCCGCGAACGAGCTTCTCGACCGCGAAGTCCTGTTGGAAGATCTGTGGGGCCGCGAGGCGCGCTATCTCACGGAGCGGCTCGGCGATCATGAGACGCTTGCGACGAAACTGACAACCATGGAAAGAGTGATGGCTTCCCGTCTCGCGCTCGCTCCCCCCGCCGACCGCCTCGTCGAAGCGGCGGTCGCGTGGCTGCAACGAGAGCCAGGGGTTCGTATCGGGACGCTGGCTGCCGCGCTCGGTGTGAGCGAACGACAGCTCCGCCGTCGCTGCGACGCCGCCATCGGCTACGGACCGAAGGCGCTCGGTCGCGTCCTACGGTTCCGGCAAGTGTGGCAATTGGCCGACGACATCGCCACGGGACGGTCGTGCCTCGCGCACCTCGCCGCCGAATTCGGATACGCCGATCAAGCGCACATGACCCGTGAGTTCTCCCGCTTGGCGGGCATGCCGCCCGCCAAGCTCTTTGCCCGGCACGAATGCAACGTGGCGCTGTCCGATTTATACAAGACCAGCGTTGCGACGACCGCTATGCTCTCATGAGTGGGATAGCGACCATCCGTCATCCCCATGGTTCTTCGCGGGCGATGGCAGACATCGCATGTAATGTGAAACGGGAGGACGACCATGCGAGTTGCATTCATTGCGAGTTTTGCCCCCATCGCGGTCGATGTGGCCGCGAGCCAAGCCTTGTATCGGAAGGCTCTCGGCCTCTCCTTCGAGGGCAGGGACGGGGATTATGTGTTCACACAACAACTGGAGGGCGTCAAGCACTTCGGGGTATGGCCCCTGCGCGAGGCGGCCCAGTCCTGCTTCGGCACGCCGACCTGGCCCACTGACGTCCCCGTTCCCCAAGCCTCTATCGAGTTCGAGGTCGAGACGGTCGAGGCGGTCGCGTCTGCGGCAACCGAGCTTGAAGATCGGGGCTATCATCTGCTCCACGGCGCCCGGACCGAGCCGTGGATGCAGACGATCACGCGGCTTCTCAGTCCGGAAGGATTGCTCGTCGGAGTCTGCTACTCGCCGTCGTTCCACGGCGCGGCGCAGGGCAGCCAGTGAGGCGGGCAGTCAGGATCGGTACCGGCCCGACTGCCCGCCGTCTGCTGGCTACTCTCTACTAACGGCGGCGATATATCGCTCCGCTGAACGTGTGACCGCGCCTTTCGCGTCGGGGCTGACGATGCGGTCCCACCAGCCGCCGTAGAGGGTGTCGAACGGATAGGGTTCCACTGCCGCGACGATCCGGCGGACGGCGCTGGCGGGCAGCGGGATCGAGTTCGGGTAGCTGTACATGAAGGTGACGTAACGCCGATCGGCGACGACCTGGATCGTGTCGCCCGTCAGGAGCGCGCCGCGCCCCTCCGCACCCGCCGCCCAGTGGAGCGCCGCGCTTCCGGCGAAATGCCCACCGCAGCGGATCAGCGTGACGTCCTCCATCAACAGGTGGGTTTCGCCTTCCCAGAAGACGATGGCGTCGTCCGGCCGCATCACCCACTGGCGGTCGCCCGCGTGGAGATAGATCGGCGCATCGAACGCCCGGCTCCACTCGACCATCGAAGAATAGAAATGCGGGTGCGAGATGGCGATGGCGGCGATCCCGCCGAGCGCCCGCACCGCCGCAATCGTCGGGGCGTCGAGCAGGCTGATACAGTCCCACAGGACATTGCCCGCCGCTGTCTGCACGAGGAGCGCGCGCTGCCCGATGGCAAATCCCGGGTGCGTGCCGATGCCGGTCAGGTCCGACGCGACGGGTTTGACAATGTTGTGCGCGTCCGCTTGCAGGGCAGTCAGCGTCGTCCATTGCTGCCCGTCGGGGCCGACATATTGCCGCTCGTCGTCGCAGATCGGGCACCGCTCCGGCGGCGTGTTGGTCGCGGCGAACTGGACGCCGCAGGTCTTGCAGATGAAATGCTCGCTCATCGAAATCCTCCTCGTGTCCATTATCGAAGACTCGTTGCCGCTATTCTACGCGACAGCCGCGACGCTGTGCCCCGTCTTGCCCCCACCCCCAATGCCCAGAGTAAACGGCTCCCTTTACGGATCAAACTCCCCTCCCCCGCACGGCGGGCGGGGCGGGTGCCCTCTGGGCAGTGGGGGTGGGGGCTGGGGAATGTCGCTGCAGTATCCGGCGTTGCAGGCGAGCAAAGGAGGGTTTCACCATGACCGACACCACGACCGAGGACCGCATCGCCTTTCTGCGCGGGCTGAATGCCACCCGTAACTTCCGCCCGGATGCCGTGCCGGGTGAGGCGATCAAGGACATCCTGAACGTCGCCCGCTGGTCCGGCAGCGCGAGCAATGTGCAGCCGTGGGAGTTCCTCGTCATCCGCAATCGGGCAACGCTGCAAAAGTTGGCGGAGATCAGCCCGAATGTCCGCCACGCGGCAAACGCGCCGCTCGGCATCGTGCTTGTGATGACGGGCGACCCGGACAAAGTGCCGCACGAAACCTACGACGAAGGGCGACTGAGCGAGCGGATCATGCTCGCGGCGGAAGCGCATGGCCTCGGCTCATGCATCGGCTGGTTCCGCCCGGAAACGATGGCGGCAGCGAAGCAGGCGCTCGGCATCCCCGAAAATCGCCTTGTGCGCACCGAAATCTCCATCGGCTACCCGGACGAGGAGGCGCAGCGCGCCCGCCCGAAGCCCGCTCAGGCGCGCAAACCGCTCGCCGAGATCGTCCATGAGGAGCGATATCGCGGCTGAGTGCGCCGGACCTACGGGGATGTCGCGACGCGCGGTGTGCGTTTACGTGTGACTGGTCGCGCGTGGCGCACGCGGACTTCCAGCGAATAATCCTGGCCGAGCGCCTGCACGTAGCGACGGAGCGTCGTGAGTGTGTAGGCGTCGTAGCCGCGCTTCTCGATGCGCGCGACCTGCGCCTGCGAGACGCCGAGCCGTTCGGCAAGTTCCGCCTGCGTCAGCCCGACCGCCTGACGCGCCTCGACGAGTTGCAGCCAGAGTTCCTTTTTCGCTGCTTCTTGCTCGTAGGTCGCACGGAATTCCGGATCGTTCATCTGCTTCGCCCAATAGTTCTCGTAGCGCTGCTGGCCCTCAGTCATTGGCGTATCATCCATTTTCATTGTCCCTTTCCTTGTCGAGCAAGAAATGCACGATGCCGCTCTCTCGCACGTTCGAGTTCACGGCTCGGTGTTTTCTGCGGCTTCTTCTGGAATCCATGGACGAAAATGATCCGCCGACTTGTGAAGAAAAAAGAGATGATATGGTAGATGTTGGTGTTGATTTCTTCGCGGAGTTCCCACAGATCACCGTCGAGATGACGGGCGAGCGGTTCTCTCGCCTGAACATTGCGGATACGCAATTGTTCCATTGACCAGCGGAATCGTGTCCGCGTCTTGAGATCAATGCGATCGAGGAAGTCCGCCACGGGACTTGTACCATCAGCTCCGGCATAGAAGTCGAGTGTCCATGCTTCGTCCGGTGGCATATGCGGATTTTCGTATATGAACGACGCCTGTCAAGGGGCAGATGAGTCAGATCCGACGCCCAGTGGCATGACCCTACTGGTGGTCGCGCGGGGAGGCGCAACGGGGCGACCGATCAAGGCGATGCCGATGGCGACGGCAACGAGGCCGATCACGTCCCGCACGCCAAACGGCTCACCGAGCAGGATTGCGGCGAGGCCGAGGCCGAAGATGGGCGTTAGGAAGTAGTACGCGCTCGCCACGCTCGCCTCGCCCCGTGCCAGGAGCCAGAACCACAAGAGTGACGCGCCGATACTGATAACGAACACGAGATACAGGAACGACCACGCCAGCGGAGGATCCACCCGCGTATGCAGCGGATCCTCCGCGAGGAGCGCGGGCAGCACGAGCGCGAGACCCGCCGCGCCGAGTTGCACCGCGTTGATGACGAGTGGATGTTCCGCAGGTGGACGACGCTTGTACACGACCGTCGCGCCGACGAGGCAGACGACGCCGACGAGTTGGAGCGCCATCCCCGTCGCTGTGTCCGCCTTGCCACCCCCACCGAGGCGCGCCGCCATCACGAAGACGACGCCCCCAAATCCGAGGATCAACCCGAGCACGCGCGCCGGTGTCAGTCGTTCGCCGAGTAGGCGCGGCGCGATGAGGGCGAGGATGAGCGGATTTGTGGCGGCGAGGATGGCACCCATGCCCGCCGAAAGATGACGCAATGACTCGTAGCCGAAGCCGAGATACAGCGCGCAGTTGAGCAGGCCGAAGAGCGCCAGCCGCCCCCATGCCGCCCGCCCCTGCGGCGCGGACAGGCCACGCGCCCGCGCGAGCATGGCGAGGATTGCAGCGGCGCATAGGAAGCGGACGGACAGCAGTGTCAGCGGCGGGCTGTGCGTCACGCCGACTTTGGTGGCGATGAATGCCGAACTCCAGAGCAGGATATAGAGTAGCGCTACCCCGATGACCACCCGCGATCGCCCCGTGCCACCCCGGTCGCGCGCCTCGATCAAAAGAGTCTACCGCCGACCGTCGCCGCGCGATCAGGCCGGACAAGGACGACATCCCCTGCCTCATTGGGAGCGCCAAGCGTGAGACATTCCGACAGGAATGGACCGATCTGCTTGGCCGGGAAGTTGACGACAGCGAGCACGAGCGTGTCGAGCAGATCGTCCTTCGTATACAGTGCCGTGATCTGCGCGCTCGACCGCTTGACGCCGATCTCCGCGCCAAAATCAATCGTCAGTTTATACGCAGGCTTGCGCGCCTCCGGGAAGTCCTCGACCGCCACAATCCTGCCCACCCGGATATCAATCTTCGTGAAATCTTCGTACGTAATCATTGGGGCAGTATAAACGAAAGATGGCGAGAAGGGATCGGGCGTCGCGGCAGGCACGATATGATGATCGCAATGGTCGCTCGCAGTCGCGCGGATCAGCTGCGGAGGGCGGTCGGGGTCGGCAGAGCCAGCGTCAGATTTTTCGCGTGCGCGGTCGCCTCGGGGAGCGTGAGGGTGACGGTCGTCCCTTCTCCGGGCGTGCTGCGGATCGTCGTCGCGCCGCCGTGCGCCGCCACGATTGCGTGGACGATCGCGAGGCCAAGCCCCAGGCCACCCTGTCCCGTCTGTCGTGCGCGCGCCGGGTCCACGCGGTAGAACCGATCCCAGACGCGCGGCAGGTCTTCGGGCGGAATGCCGTCACCGGTATCAGCGACGGTGAGCACTGCGTCCTCCCCCGCCAACTCCACACCGACGGTGATTACTCCATCCGAATGCGTGTAGGCGCGGGCATTTGCACAGAGGTTGAGCAGCGCTTGCCGCAGCCGGTCCGCGTCCCCCGCGACCGTGATTGTCATGTCTGCCGGGGTATCGAGAAGAACCGTCCGATCCGGCGCGAGCAGGCGTGTCACCTCAACGACCTCGGTCACCAGCGCGGTCACGTCCACCGGTGCGTGCTGCACCACACCGAGCGGATTGGCATCGAAGCGGGTGAGCGTGAGCAGATCGTCCACAAGGCGGCCCATTCGGGCGATCTCCGACTCCATCAGCCGCAGCAACCGGGCACGGGCTGCCGGGTCGGCCTGATCCGCGTTCATCAGAAGCATCTCGACACCGCCGCCGAGCGCAGCGAGCGGGGAGCGGAGTTCGTGCGAGGCATCAGCGACAAACCGGCGCTGCGTGGCGAAGGCCGCTTCCAGCTTGCCGACCATCTCGTTGAAAGCGCGAGCGAGGTCGGTCAACTCGTCGCCGCCGTGCGGGACAGGGACGCGCAGGGCGAGATCGCCCGCTGCAATCGCCCGGCTCGTCCCCGCCATCCGCCGCAACGGGCGGAGCAGGCCGGCGATGAGCGGGATCATCAGCGTAACGATGGTCAGGACGGCCAGCGCGGTGCCAATCAACAACAGCAGGCGTAATCGCCCGAGGAAAGCGTCAATGCCCCCAAGCGACGTGCTGAGTTCGAGGACGCCGACCGTTTGCGGCGCGGTCGCCGTCTGCCGGACGAGCGGCACGAGTTCGATCAGCACCGGCCCGTCCGCAGTCTGGTAGCGGAAATGGCGCTCCCGGTTCGTCGTCGCGGCCGATGCGTACACCGTGGGATCAAGGGTGGGGGCGCTCACCGACGTGATCCCGGCGAGGGCAGGGCCATTGCCGACCGTCGCCCCCCGCGCATCGGTCGTGAGGGCGGCGGTGTCGCGCGTCGTCAGGGCTTTGGCGAGATCGAAGAGTGTCCGCGTCGCGTCCGACTCGGTCGGCGGGCCATTCTGACCGAGGGGGAACCCCGGCGCACCGCCGGGGATCGGCAGGGTGCGATCGTCCCTCGGTCGCCGTTGGCCATTGAGTTGCGCGTCAATCGCCACCCCTGCCGAGGTACGCAGACCCTGTGCAGTGTTGTCAATCAGGACACGACCGATCCCCACATAGAGGATGATCCCGAAGAGCGCCATGATACTGACGAGCACGGATGCTGTCAGCGCGATCAACTTTGCGCGCAGAGAAAGCGCGTAGCGGCGCAGCATTTCCCTCATGGCCGCAACGTGTAGCCGACGCCGCGCACGGCCTGGATACGCTCGTGCCGCTCGTCGCCAAGTTTCGCACGCAAATAGCGAACGTAAACATCCACGACATTTGTATCCACAGCCTGATCGTACCCCCAGACGCGGTTGAGGATCGCGTCGCGCGTCAGCACCTGGCGAGGATGGAGCATGAAGCATTCGAGCAGATCGAATTCGCGCGGGGTCAGTTCCACAGGTCGCCCGCCGTCCGCCACCTCGCGCGTGTTGCGGTCCAGCCGCAGATCGCCCACCGCGAGGGCGCTGCCCGCCACGATCTGATGTCGTCGCAAGACGGCACGAACGCGCGCCATCAGTTCCGCGAAGCGGAAGGGCTTGGGCAGATAATCGTCTGCGCCGCTGTCCAGCCCGGCGATGCGATCCTCGACCTCGCCGCGCGCCGTCAGCATGATGATCGGCACATCGCTGCGGGCGCGCAGGGCGCGGCAGATCGTCATGCCGTCCATGCCGGGGAGCATCAGATCGAGCAGGACGAGGTGCGGATGGACGCGCTCGAACGTCGGCATCGCCTCGCGCCCATCGCGCACGGTATGGACCGTGAACCCTTCGTAGGTCAGCCCCATCGTCAGGAACTCGACAATCGTCTCCTCGTCCTCGACGAGCAGGACGGTCAGGGCCATGTCGCTCGATTCCGGTGCAGTCATTTCATCCTCGCTTTTCGATGATTCTACCGCGTGACGCCTGCGAACACATCATGCGGTTGGCATCGCGGTATGCTGCCCGAATGCGGCGCAATGAAGCGTTCGGCTGTCCGCACGCGCGTCTTCTTCCGCCGCTCGCGTCACGCATCGCACGACTTCCCGCCACTCTACCTGCACGAGCGACCAGGCGAGCAGCCCATGGAACCCGCCGACAGCGGCGGGAGCATGCTGCGCCGCCCACTGCACCAGCATCCGGCGGAGCGCGCCGAGGTGTGCGTGTGTGTACACGACGCGCTCATTACGAATCGCACAATACGGGCGCGCATCCGGGCGGCGGATGGCGTAGACGATCCGATCCCGAACGTCCGTCGGCGCATCCGCCAGCGTCAACCGTCGCTGAGCATCGTGCAGGGTCGCGCGATCGCGGGTCAGATGCTCGATCACAAGTTGGGTGGGATTGCTGCACGTCATGACGAAATGCTCCTACCTACCGTCGCGCCCGATTGTGCGCGTCATCTTCCTTCTATATGAGGATAGACGACGCGGATGAGAGGAAGCCGGACCGAAAATGAGAACTCAATGAGAAGCAGCGTGCGCGGTACCAAGAGGGAAATGATGGAAATCTTTTTGCCGGTGGTAGCAGGCTTTCCAGCCTGCTACCACCGCAAATTCCCCAGCATTTGTAAAATCACAACGAACACCGAAGGCGGGGAGCCCTCGGTGTTCGGAAAGAAGGGGGAGAAGTCTTCTTAGAAGTTCGGCGCGGGGACAGGCACGGCCTGCGGCCCAGCCGGTGTCACACCAGCGGCGTGCAGGAGATCGCCCGCGACGCGCGCGACCCCTTCAGCGGCGTGGACGGTCTGGCTCGCCTGATCGTACTTGCCGGCGTTGTAGAGGTCATACGCCTGCTTGTAGAGACCCTGCGCGGTCGTCACATAGAAGGAAAGATCGCCCGCAGCGGTGCTGTTCGCCTTGACGCTGTTGGTTTCGTTGACGATGCCCTGATACGCCCGCGCCAGTTCGTTGCTCGCGCGCGCCTTCTGCTGATCGGCGGTTGGCGTCGTGGCCGGCGTGGGACGCGCCGGGCGATTGGCGGCGGATGGCAGCCCCATCGAGCCAACGCTGGCAACGATCAGGTCATCCGCGCTCCGCAGCGCGCCCTCCGCAGCGCGGGCGTCGCCGCTCGCCAGCGTCAGGTTGTTGGCGGTCAAGGCGGTCTGCGCCTGGCTCTGCAGGGCGCTCGCCTTGTCAATCAGCGCGTTCACAGTCGTCAGGTCCATCTTACCGTTCGCGAAGTCGCGATCCGCCTTGATGCTCGTAACCTGCTTCGTCAAGTCGCTGATCTCGGTGGTGACGGAGGCGGTGGTTGGCGTCTGCGGCTGGTCCATACCGGGGCCACCCGGCCCCTGGCCGCGCGAACCGTGCCCGGGCTGGCCCGATCCGGTTCGCGCGCCACCGGGCGCTTGCGGCGCGTTGGCGTTCGGCGACTGTGCGGTCGTCGCGGTGGCCGGTGTCGTGGTCGGGGTCTGTGCGATGACCACGCCTCCAGCCAGGCCGAGGCCGAGCACGGCAGCGGCGGCGGCATGTTTGACGGAATGCTTCATGGCTTCTGCTCCTCTTGGCGGGGTCTTCCCGCCTCGTTGCGTACCGGCCATTTCCGGTACACCCCCACGATAGGGCAGGCGACTGAGAGAATGGGGCGGTGAGGATGAGAAATTGGTGAGAAGCGGCACCGAGGCGGGCCACTTGCCAAGTGACACAACGCAACGTGCGCCGTCGGCGATTCTGCCGACGGCGCACGCATTCTTGCGACAGGAGGTGAACGAGCGCAAAGGGCACCTTTATCGTTTGCCGCTCCCGACGGGTCGCGCGGCTTCCATCGTCGCGGGCAAGCCGGTTCGGGCGAGGGTGCGCGGATCGGCTCGCTGTGCTGTGGCGGGCTTACCAGTTCGCGTGGCCGCCCTCGGCTCCCAAAGGATGCGGTGCAGGCAAAGTCCAACGACGATTGCCGCCGTGATCGCGTACAGCGCCAGCGCCCACCGTTGACTGCGGTCCGACCCGCTGCCGATGCCGTGCATCAGGCCGACAATGAAGGTCAGGAACGATAAGAAGTGGACGCCGCGCCAGACCGCTTTCGGCAGTCGCTGCTGGAAGATGGAGGTGACCGCAATCGTCACAAGCAGATATGCCGCGAGAATGCCGCAGCCGGTCCAGAAGGGACGGTACGCGGTATGAAAGGGGACGAAAAGGTCCGCAATCGAGAACGTCGCCCACGGATCGAGAAAGAGCGTGTACAGATGGACGCCGAGGAAGACGACACCCCCCAGCCCGAGCAAACGATGGAGAATGTACTGCGTCGGCTTGTCCATGCGCTGGACGATTCGTGTCGTCATCAGCAAGCCGAGGACAACCGATCCCCATGCGAACAGGTAGGCGAGAAATCCGGCCGAACGCGCCAGATACCAAAAAAGATGCGTCGTCATCGCCGATACCCCTCCATCCCAATCGTGCTCTGCTGCATGCCGTTCGTCGTGATAAGCAGCCCGTCGTACCCATCCTGCGCGTCGAGGTATCGCTCTCCTTCATCGCTGCCGAAGAGCAATGCGACCTTCGCATGAATCTCGGCCCAACCCGCCGATGGGCCGACGACCGTCACGGCCGCGAGATCGGTCGCGGCAGGCTGGCCGGTGCGGGGATCGAGCAGGTGGTGGACCCAGCGGTCGCCGCGCCGCCAGCGACGATAGGCGGTGCTCGAGGTTGCCACGGCGCGGTCGGCAACGGCGAGTACCGCGCAGTCGCGTTCGAGGTCGCGCGGGTCCTCCACGCCAACCGTCCACACAGGTTGATCTTCCGGGGCCATGCCCCAGACACGGAGGTCGCCGCCCGCGTTGACAAGGCCGCCGCGCACGCCGGGCGTCGCCCGCAGGTGGGCAACTACCCGATCAACCGTCCAACCCTTGCCGATCCCGCCGAAGTCGAGCGCCACGCCCGCCGGTAGCGCAACCGTACCGGCGTCGGGATCAACCGCAATCTCCCGCCACGCGCCGCTGCGATGAGGCGGCACGAGCGCAGGCACGGCATCGTCCCCAAAGGGAGCAACGAGCGGGAACGGGCGGTCATACCCGAGGTGCGCGAGCATCGTGCCGAGCGTCGGATCGAACATGCCGTTGGTCGCGTCTGCGGCAGCGAGCGCTTGCTGCGCCACCGCACCGAGGATTGGCGAAACCGGCACCGGCCCGCACCCGGCGGCGCGATTGAGCAGCATCAGGTCGCTCGTCGCGAGGAAGCGGGAAAGCGCGGATTCGCAGGTCGCGAAGAACAATTCTGCATCCATCAATGCGTCCATCACTGCGTCGGTAGCCTGGGGCGTCGCGTCATGCACGAGTTGCAGTTCGATCTGGCAGCCCATCGCGCGGAAAAGCGCGATTGCTTTGCCGGTCATCGTGGGGTTCGGCACGACGATGGTGGTGGCCATGGCGATGTTTCCTTCCTGCCGCTACTTCGAGCTTTTCGTGCGCGTGTTCACCTTCGGCGCGGATGCAGCGGCAGAATTTGCCGTTTGCACCGACGAAGCGGTCGCGGGGGCTGCGGTCGGCGCAATCGTCGCGGCACTGGCGATTGTCGCCGTGACAGGAGCGGATGGAACGGAAGCGGTCAGCGCGCTGCTTGTGGATGCCGTTATCGGCGCGCTCGCCGGTACATCTGCAACTGCCGCCACCGTGCTTTGCTCGGCTTGCTTGCCGATCAGGGCGCTCAGACCGACAAATGCGCCGACGCCGAGCGCGGTCAATCGTCGTTTCCAGAGCCGGTTTCGTTCGAGCATGCGTGGGTTCATCATCGGTTCGGTCCTTTCAATGTGTCCCGATTGTCGGCAGGACGCCCTGCCACCGTGCCGCGATCAGAAAGAGCGCGATGATCAGCACGGTCAGGGCCGTTCCGAGGATCGCTGCATGCGTGCGCTGTTGCATTGGTCTTCTCCTCGATAGTCGCGCGGGAGTTTCCCCGTCTGCATCGCCTCCCAGACTCTCCAGTACGCTCTCACGATACGGCGCGGGCCTGAGAGGAGGGCACGACGGAAATGAGAAGATGATGAGAACGGGAACCTAACCCCCGGCCCCTTCCCACGCCGCGGAACGGAAGGGGCCAGGGGTTAGGTTCTTCCCGCACCGATTGACCCTTCGCGGAATACGGGCGTACGATGACCTCCGGCCACACCGGGAAATCGGAATGGAGAGGGAGAAATGGCGACGCGCTACCCGGAGAAGCAATACGCGATGGATTGGATCGAGGAGAACCGGCAGCGGTTCTCGGACTTCGACATGGAAATCTGGCGCTATGCCGAGCCTGCGTGGCGCGAGTACAAGTCCGCGAAGGCATACGTGGAATTGCTGCGGGCGGAAGGGTTCGCGGTCGAGGAAGGATCGGGCGGGATGCCGACGGCGTTTGTCGCGACATGGGGCGAGGGAAAGCCCGTCCTCGGCGCGTACGCGGAGTACGACGCCGTGCCCGGCAATTCACAGCAGGCCGTCCCCTATCGCGCGCCGCGCGAGGGTCTGCACCCATGGACGGCGGGGCACACCGATCCGCACTCGCAACTCGGCACGACCGCGCTGATAGGCGTACTCGCCGCAAAGGCGACGATGGCGAAATACAACCTGCACGGGACGTTGAAGTTCTTCGGCGAGCCGGCGGAGAAGGTCTGCGGTTCCAAGCCTGTCCACGCCGCGAAGGGATACTACGACGGCTTCGACGCCTTTATCGCCTACCACCCGAATATATAGTGGACCCCGGAATCTGGACAGTGCGGAGGTGTCGCTCTTCGTAATGGATTGTAGATATGCGCAAGCAGTTTTCGGCCATCTTCAAGGCCCAGGTCGTCCAAGAACTCCTCAAGGAGGAGAAGTCGGTCGCGCAACTCGCTGCCGAGTACGGCGTCCATCCCACCCAACTCGGCAAGTGGAAAGCGACCGCCCTTCACGGTCTGCCCAGCCTGTTTGAGGAGCGCTCCGAAGTCGGTGCGCTCAAGACGGCGCATGAGGCGCAACTCACCGCCCTCTACGCCGAGATCGGCCGGCTCACCACCCAGGTCGCCTGGCTGAAAAAAAAACTTGGCCTGCCACCTGGATAGGGACGAACGCATCGCGCTGGTGGATCGCGACCAACCCGCCTTGTCGCTCACCGTTCAGGCCGACCTCCTCAGCCTCAGTCGTTCGAGTTTGTACTACCGGCCTCATGCTCCGTCGCTCGACGAAGTCGCCATCAAACACCGGATCGACGCGCTCTACACCCAGTATCCCTTCTACGGCTCACGACGCATCGCCGCCCACCTCGGACGCGACGGCTTGCCGATCAACCGCAAGGCGGTGCAGCGGCACATGCGCGAGATGGGGATTGCCGGGGTCGCTCCGGGACCGCACCTCAGTCGCCGCGACAGCGAGCATCGCGTCTATCCCTATCTGCTGCGCGACATCACCAGTGCGTACCCAAATCACGTCTGGGGGATTGACATCACATACATCCGCTTGCATGCCGGGTGGCTGTATCTGGTCGCCGTGCTCGATTGGTTCTCGCGCTACGTGATCAGTTGGGAACTGGATCAGACCCTCGCCCTACCCTTCGTCCTCGCTGCCGTCGAGCGAGCATTGGTGCAGGCCACGCCGACCATCTGGAATAGCGACAAGGGCAGCCACTTCACCAGCCCCCAGTACCTCCAACTGC
>JBBSFO010000051.1:0-14353 GCA_038238655.1 Thermomicrobiales bacterium
ATGACGCGCGGGGCGTCATCATCGGCGGCGGCCAGAAAATCCTCGACCGCGTGCCCGCGAACGGTCAGGCCACCGCCGAGGTCCTCGTCACCGTTAACGGCTTCCCTGCACGCGTGGAGATGTATCCAACACTTTCTCTGTGAGTGATACGACGCCGCAGTGCACAGGCCGCAATGCCGCTGGTGCACTCAGATGACGGCGAGACTGGGCGGCGCTTCCGTTTCGGCACGCCATTCCGGCGCGCGGCGCGTGAGTAATCCCCCACGGCCATCCGCGGTCAGCCAGATCACTTCACCATCAATCCAGCTCCGCTGACCATCCGGCAGCGTCACGGGCGCTCGAAGATAATCGCCGACGGCGACACGATCGGCATGAGCCGCGACAACGGCAAATCCGATGCCCTGCGAACTCACATCGTGTACCCAGAACTCGACGAGACCACGCCATTGGCGGACGGCGCTGTGCACGACGGCCGTACATGGCCCGAGTTGGTACGGCGTACGCGGGAACTGCCGTAGGGGTCGTTGCGTTATCGAAATCGGCGTTGCATCAACCACGATCGACTCCACTGTCCATGCGCACACACGCAGCACAAATATGCACGAGGATCCTCCGACAATTGTGAGTAATCGCACCTCGGTCGGTGGCACGGTCGCCGTGGAGCCCGGTGCCGGATAGACGCGAAAACGGAGCGGCTGCGTTTCATCGCTTGTATCGAGTGGGAGATCGAGTTCCGCCGCCATTGATACGACCTGATCGCCGAAGCTGTAATCGAGGATACATGCACGATTCGACAACTCTTGCCACCACGTCGCCGAAACCGAGTCGCTTTTCGCCACCGACCTACCCTTTTCGCTGCGCTGTCTGGTTGCACTATACTGCTTCGCGACAGCGATTCGTGTTACTTCTCTGAACGATTGAACTGACCAGACGTGACGGCCTCAGTTGTTATTGACTTAAATGTACTATTTATCGAGAGGGCCTAATTGCGCGACTGAGCCGGTGGTTATCGTCCGTACGATATGCAGTAGGATGGCGTGAGGGAACGATGCGTACCGAGGACGTGACACCGCACGCAAGCGAACCCCAACCGATTGTTGGCGATCCGCGCTTTCGTCGGCTGCTCGGCGCGAAACTGTGCGTGGATATCGCCGACAATGCGCTCGCGTACGCGCTCCTGATTGTCATCGTTCGCCGCACGGGGTCGGGTCTCCACAGTACCTTGTTCGTGATCGCCCTGACGCTCCCCGCGATTTTCTTCGGCATTCCGGCGGGCTTACTTGCCGACCGCCTGTCCAAACGTGCGGTGCTGATCGCGGCGCTGCTCCTGCGCATCGCGCTGACCGGGCTGCTGATTCGCGTCATCCGCAACATCTGGGAGGTGTACGGCGTGGTCCTCGCCTTCGCAGCGGTTGGTCAGGTTTTCGGGCCAGTCTGGATTGCGTCATTGCCGCGACTGGTCGCATTTGAGCGGTTGAGCAGGGCGCACGCACTCCTGAACCTCACGCAGTTGGGTGGGCAGGTTGCCGGTGTCGTCCTGATCGCGCCCATTGTGCTGAAGGCGTTTGGCGAGCGCGCGGTGCTGGTCGTTGTCGCGCTCTTTTTCCTCGGCGCACTGGTCATCAGTGCGTATATGGGTGGATTGCCCGGCGGACCGCGCTCAACCCCGCGCGGGGAAAAAGCCGTTCGGGCCGCGCGCGCCGGTTTCTTCGCCGGATGGCGCATCATCATGGCCGATGCCACGCTGTTCATGGCCGTAATCCAACTGACGATCGTCGCATCGCTGCTGCGTAGTCTCATGGTGTTTTTCCCTTTTTACACCCATCAGGTGCTCGGCATTGCGCCGGAAAACACTGTCTACGTTGCGGCCCCGGCAGCGGTCGGCGCTGCAGTTGGGCTGGCCCTCGCACCACTGTTCGGGTTCGTTGGCAGGAACCGACTCGCCACGGTCGGCTTCGCCGTCCTCGTCGGATCGCTCGCCTGCCTCGCGCTCGTCAACCTGCTGCGGCCCTTTGTTGCAGATCGCCTGCATCTCGGGTTGAATGGCATCGCCCAGCGGGCCGGTGTGCCGCCGCTCGTCACGACGGCGATTCTGATCGCCGTCCCGATGGGCTTCGGCATCGCGCTCAATCTGGTCGCCGCACGCACGGTACTCAACGAGCGCACGCCGGAGGATGCACAGGCGCGCGTTTTCGCGACCCAGTCCGCGCTGGCGACGGTCGTGTCACTCGTTCCGTTGCTGCTTGTCGGGGCGCTGACAAGCGTGATCGGGGCACGACCGGTGATGCTGATCGCGGCGTTCCTCGCGGCGGCGGCACCCATCGCGTTGACGCGACGGCGCTCGACGCGCGCCGTCACGAACGTAGCGGCGACTGGTACACCGGCCCTCCCAACGACGAACAAGAAACGCTGAGGGCACATTGCACAACGAGCAAAGAAGGAAATTGAAGGATACAACCGCCGTGCCCGACCGCGCGTCCTTGATCGTGCGGGGTCTCGCGCATCGGTTGATCACGTCGCGCGATAGCATGAGATGGAGACGAGCATGACAAAGCCGGGAGAAAACCAGCAAAATGAGACGATGGACGCGGAACGCCGCCGCTTGGACGAGGCCCGCGACGGGCAGGCGGCGTGGTACCGCTGGGGTCCGTATCTTTCCGAGCGGCAGTGGGGCACAGTGCGCGAGGATTACTCGCCTGATGGCGCGGCATGGGATTTCTTTCCGCACGACCATGCCCGGTCGCGCGCCTACCGCTGGGGCGAGGACGGATTACTCGGTATTTCGGACAACCGGGGATTGCTCTGTTTTGGCGTCGCCCTTTGGAACGAAGCCGACCCAATCCTCAAGGAGCGGTTATTTGGCCTGACCGGGCCGCAAGGCAATCACGGCGAGGATGTCAAGGAACACTACGCCTATCTCGACAGCACACCGACGCATTCCGCCATGAAGGCGCTCTATCGCTATCCGCAATGCGCCTTCCCGTACGCCGATCTCGTCGCCGAGAACGCCCGACGAGGCAAGTTCGATCCTGAATACGAACTGATTGACACGGGTGCATTCGACGGCAATCGCTTCTTCGATGTCATCGCCGAATATGCGAAAGCGGGCGCGGAAGACACACACATTCGCATCAGCGCAACCAACCACGGCCCCGAACCCGCACCACTGCACATCTTACCGACGCTCTGGTTTCGCAATACGTGGTCATGGGGACGCGACGACGCCCGCCCGCGCCTCTGCGCGGATGAGGACAACGAGGGCGATACGTGCATCCGCGCGACACATGCCGACCTGGGCGACTACTGGTTGGTTTGTGCGGGCGAACCCTCGCTGCTATTCACCGAAAACGAAACGAATGCCGAACGGCTGTGGGGGAGTGCAAATCGCTCTCCGTACACGAAAGACGGCATCAATGAGGCGATCGTGCATGGGCACAGCGGGGCGATCAATCCCATGCGCGAAGGCACGAAAGCCGCCGCACAGTATCGCTTTGTCATCGCACCCGGCGCGACCGAAACGGTGACGCTCCGGCTTCTGCACACCGGCAGTTCTCAATCACTCGCTAGCGCCGATGCCATCTTTGCCGCCCGACGCGCTGAGGCAGATGCGTTCTATCTGCCGCTCGTCCCGAAGGACGCGACGGACGATCTGCGCACCGTTCAGCGGCAGGCATTCGCCGGGTTACTATGGAGTAAGCAGTTCTATTACTACGACGTCGAGATGTGGATGGACGGCGATCCTACCGGGCCTGTGCCGCCGGAGTCGCGCAAGCAGGGACGTAACAACGGCTGGCAGCATCTCAACAACGCGGACATCATTTCGATGCCGGACACTTGGGAATATCCGTGGTACGCCTCGTGGGACCTCGCCTTCCATTGCATCCCGCTCGCGCTTGTGGATCCCGAATTCGCCAAATTGCAACTGACGCAACTGACTCGCGAATGGTTCATGCACCCCAATGGCCAACTGCCCGCGTACGAATGGGCATTCGCCGATGTCAATCCACCCGTGCATGCCTGGGCGACGTGGCGCGTCTACAAGATTGATCGTCGGATCACTGGCACGGCGGATCGCCTCTTCCTCGAACGCATTTTCCAGAAACTGCTGCTGAACTTCACCTGGTGGGTCAACCGCAAAGATGCCGACGGCCACAATGTCTTTCAGGGCGGCTTTCTCGGTCTCGACAACATCGGCGTCTTCGACCGCAGCACGCCACTGCCGACGGGCGGACGGATCGAGCAGTCGGACGGCACCGCGTGGATGGGGATGTACAGCCTGACGATGCTCGTCATCGCGCTCGAACTGGCGCGCGAAAACCCGGTCTACGAAGATATGGCGACCAAGTTCTTCGAGCATTTCCTCTATATCGCGGGCGCGATGAACGATGTCGCCGGTGCGGGGATCGCGCTGTGGGACGAGGCGGATGAGTTCTTCTACGATGTCCTCCATTATCCCGACGGCGCGATGGAACCGCTCAAAGTGCGCTCGCTCGTCGGCCTGATCCCGCTGCTCGCGGTGGAAACCATCGAGCCTGATTTGCTGGAGGCGATGCCGGAGTTCAACAGCCGCATGCAGTGGTTCCTCGAGAACCGGCCCGGCCTCGCACGGCTCGTCTCGCGCTGGGGCGAGGAAGGGATGGGCAGACGCCATCTGCTCGCGCTCGTGCGCGGCCACCGGATGAAGCGACTGCTGGCGCGCATGCTCGACCCCGAAGAATTCCTCAGCGAGCATGGTATCCGCTCCCTCAGTCGCTATCACCGCGACCGGCCATTCATGATTGACGCAGGTGACACGACCTATTCCGTCCGCTACGATCCCGGCGATTCGACGAGTGGGCTGTTCGGCGGCAACTCCAACTGGCGCGGGCCGGTCTGGTTCCCGATCAATTACCTGCTAATCGAATCGTTGCAGAAATTCCACCATTATTATGGCGACGATTTCCGCGTCGAATGCCCGACCGGTTCCGGCATCTTCCTCACGCTCCGCGAGATCGCGGACGACCTTGCGCGCCGTCTCACCGGCCTCTTCCTACTCGACGACAACGGCCACCGCCCCGCGCTCGGGGACAACCCGCGCGTGGCGAACGACCCGGTGTGGCAGCAACACCCGCTCTTCTACGAATACTTCCACGGCGATACCGGCGCGGGTGTCGGGGCGAGCCATCAGACGGGCTGGACCGCGCTCATTGCCAAACTGATCGAGCAGAGTGAGGGATAGCGCCAGTTCCACAACAACCGGGTGAATGGTACGCTGCGCCGCAATGATGACCTATCGCGCCGCCCTAACGGAAGGAAGCAACGATGGCGACGACCGCGACCGATTCCGAAGCCCTACTCCTTGTGGCGGTGATCCGCGCTGAGCGACCGGAAGCCGCGCTATTCGCCGCGCGCGCGATGGCGGCGGCGGGTGTGCGGGGGATCGAGATTACCTTTACCGTGCCAGATGCCGCCGCGAGCATTCGTGAGGCAATCGGTATGCTCCCGCCGGAAATCATGGTTGGCGCGGGAACCGTGCTGACCGAGACGCAGGCATTCGATGCGCTGCGTGCGGGAGCGCGGTTTCTTGTTTCGCCGATCTACGATCCCGCTCTGGTTGGGATCGCTCATGCACACGGCGCGCTCGTCGCCATCGGTGGTCTGACGCCGACGGAGATCGTCGCTGCCGCACGCGCGGGGGCCGACTACGTGAAGGTCTTTCCCGGCGAATCGCTCGGTGGGCCGACCTATATCAAGCATCTGCGCGGACCGCTGCCGGACATCCCGCTTATGGTAACAGGAGGCGTGACGCGCGACAATGCCGCCGCGTATCTGGCGGCGGGCGCGCAATCGGTCGGCCTCGGCAGCGATCTTATGCCCAAAGCGATGATCCGCGACCACGATTTCGACGGTCTCGTTGCGCACGCGCGGGGCGTCGTCGCATCAGTGCTCGGCGGCGGTCGGTCGTCGTGACGACGATCAGCAACGACGCCCCGGTCGCCACGAGCGCGCGCCGCGCGACGAAGATCGTCGCCACCCTCGGCCCCGCGACGAGCAGCACAGAGGCGCTCACCGCGCTCATCCACGCGGGCGTAGATGTCGTGCGACTCAACTTCTCTCATGGCACGCATGACGAGCACGCGGCGATGTATACGATGGTCCGTACGATTGCGCGGGCGCTCGGGCGGTCGGTTGCTGTGATGCAGGACTTGCAAGGGCCGAAGATTCGCACGGGCACGCTCGTCGGTGGCCTACCGATCACGCTGCACGATGGCGCGACGTTTCGGATCACGACCGATCCGGTCGCGGGGACAACCGACCGCGTGAGCACGACCTACCAACACCTCCCGACCGACGTACAACCCGGCGACCGCATCCTCCTCGATGATGGACATCTCGAACTACACGTCAGGGCAGTCGAGGACACAGATGTCGTGACGACGGTCGTCCACGGCGGTCTGCTGCGGGAGCACAAGGGAATCAACCTGCCTGGCGTCACGGTTTCCACGCCCGCGCTCACGGAAAAAGACCTCGCCGACCTCGCATTCGGCGTTGCGCTCGGTGTGGATTACGTCGCGCTCTCCTTTGTGCGGACGCCGCACGACGTGCGCCTCGCACGGGCGGCGCTCAAACGACTGAACGCAACGACGCCAATCCCGATTATCGCCAAAATTGAGAAGCCCGAGGCGCTTGACGACCTACCGGGCATTATTGACGCGGCGGACGGTGTGATGGTCGCGCGCGGCGATCTCGGCGTCGAATTGACACCGGAGCGCGTGCCCTCCGCGCAGAAGCGCATCATCCGGCTCGCCAATGAGCGCGGCAAGGTCGTCATTACCGCGACGCAGATGCTTGAATCCATGACCATGAACCCCCAACCGACGCGTGCCGAAGCCTCGGATGTCTACAACGCGATCCTTGATGGCACGGATGCAGTGATGCTTTCCGGCGAGACGGCAATTGGCGCGTATCCCATTCAGACCGTCCAGATGATGCAACGGATCGCCGCGCAGGCGGAGATCGGCCTACCGGATTGGCACGTTCGGAGCATCCGCAGCAGACAAACCGCCTCGCGCGCGATCGCAGAAGCGGCAGTGCGCCTCGCCTGCGATGTCCATGCCCGCGCCCTCGTCGTGGTCACGCGCACTGGCTACACAGCGCGGCTCGTCTCCTCCTTGCGGCCACCAATGCCGATCCTTGTTCTCACTGAAAGTGTTGCCGTGTATCATAGCCTCGCACTCTGGTGGGGACTGCAACTGCTGCACGGACGCTTCGAGCGCACGGCGGACGCGACCATCGCTGCGTTCGAGCACACACTGGTCACCGAGGGCCATCTGCGCGAGAGGGACCTGGTTGTTATCGTCGGCTCATCGCTGCGCATCACGGATGCGCGCACGAATGTTATCAAGCTGCACATGGTCGGGCGTCGGAACGGGAAAGAAGGTTAGTCATGCCGCGCGATTTACCGGTCGGGAACGGCTCGCTACTCATCAACTTCGACAGCACCGGGACATTGCGTGATGTGTACTTCCCGCATGTCGGCCAGGAAAATCACACCGACGGGCGGCTCAACCGCTTCGGCGTCTGGGTCGCCAACGCCGACGGGACCGACGCGCGTTTTGCGTGGCTCAACGGCGATGGCTGGAAGCGGTCGCTCCGCTATCGCCTCGAAACGCTCGTCACGAACGTCAGCGCGCGGCATGATGGCCTCGGCGTTTCGCTGCATATCGAAGATGTCGTGGATTTCAATCGCAATGTCTATATCAAGAAAGTCGTTACAGACAACCTCCGCGGCCGCGACATCACGGTGCGCTTCTTCTTCCACTTCGACGCGCACCTGTGGGGAAACAACGTCGGTGACACCGGGTACTACGATCCGCGCTCTGGCGGTCTTGTGTTCTACAAGGGGATGCGGTATTTCCTCCTGAACACCCGCGCAGGCGATCAGACCGGGTTGCGGCAGTGGGCGGTGGGCGAAAAGGAGATTCACGGTAAGGAAGGCACCTGGCGGGACGCGGAAGACGGCCGCCTGAGCAACAATCCGGTCGCGCAAGGTTCGATAGATGGCATTGGCGGGACGGAAATCAGCGTGCCCGTCGGCGCGAGTCGCATGCATTATTGGTGGCTCGCCGTCGGAGAGTCAATCGGCGTCGTTGGCAACCTCGACCAACGGATGCGGGAACGGAACCCGGAAACGTACTTACAGCGCACGCACGATTATTGGCAATTGTGGCTCCGCAAGGAAGACCGCCTCTTCGCGGACTTGCCCGAAGGCGCGCGACACTGCTTCAATCGCAGCCTGCTCGTGCTGCGCACCAACATTGACAACAACGGCGCGATTATCGCCGCCAGTGACGCCGATATTCTTCAGTTCGGTCGCGATACCTACACCTACATGTGGCCGCGCGATGGCGCGTTGGTCGCGACAGCGCTGATTCGTGCCGGCTACCCCGACATCGCGCAGCGCTTCTTCGATTTCGTCGGCAAACTGATCCCACATGAGGGCTACCTGCTGCACAAATACAACCCGGACGGCTCGATGGGTTCGACGTGGCACCCGTTCGTTGCGCCGGACGGCACGCCGCAGTTGCCGATTCAGGAAGACGAAACGGCGCTCGTCGTCACCGCACTCTGGGAGCATTTTCGGCACTACCGCGAGGTCGAGTCCGTTTCACCGCTGTACCGGCCACTCGTGCGTGCCGCCGCCGATTTTATGACCCGCTACCGGGACCCCGTCACGGGTCTACCTGCGCCATCGTATGACTTGTGGGAGGAACGACACGGCATTATGGCGTGGACGGTCGCTGCCGTCTGGTCGGGCCTGCGCGCGGCGGCGAATTTCGCTGAAGCCTTCGGGCAGGATCGTCTGTCAGCTGAGTGGCGGCGGGCGGCGCAGGAGATTCACGACGCAGCGGTCAAGCATCTGTATGATCCGTCGCTTGGCCGGTTTGTCCGATTGGTCAATGTCGCAAAAGACGGCACGGTCACGCGGGATGCGACGCTCGACGCCAGCATGATGGGTCTGGTCGTCTTCGGGATGTTTTCCGCACACGATCCGCGCATCAAAGCGACGATGGAAGCAGTACGGCAGGCGCTCGAAGTCAAGACATCTGTTGGGGGTGTCGCCCGCTACGAGAACGACTACTATCATCAGGTGTCACAGGACATCGCCGCGTGCCCCGGCAATCCGTGGTTCATTTGCACCCTCTGGATCGCGGACTATTACATTGCCGCCGCGCACACCGTTGACGATCTCTCGCGAGCTGCATCGTACATTACCTGGGTGACTGACCACACGCTGGAGAGCGGCGTCCTCGCGGAGCAGGTGCATCCCTATACCGGCGCGCCGCTCTCGGTCTCGCCTCTTACATGGAGCCACGCCGCGCTCGTCACGACGATTCAGGCGTATGTGGCAAAATGGATGGCGCTGACCTCCGATCTGCCCGCGCAACACGGCGCGCCGCAATCCGCGCCATCGGCGGAACCGATGAGTGCGCCAGTCAGGCCAATGGATGCCACCGCGACCCAAACACCGAAGGCGCTCGTCTCCGAGCGCACCGTTCCCGGCTAGCGCGGTTCGCAAAGGCGTTTGTCTCACGATCGAGCGGGCGCACGGTCGTGCGCCCATCCCCATTCGCCCCGACCCCCGCCGTCTGGGCCAATCCCCGTTAGCCGAGCGCCTGGCCAAGTGCGGCGACAGCGTGATCCGCTTGCTCGGTGGTGAGGATGAGTGGCGGCAGAAAGCGGATAATCACGCCACCCGCCGGGAGGGCGAGGACGCCACCCTCTTGCAACCGCCGCAAGACCGGCGTTACTTTCGTCTTCAACTCCACGCCGATCATTAGGCCACGCCCGCGCACATCGCGGATCATCGGGTGACCGAGTGCGCGGAGTGCGCCAAGGAAATGATCGCCGACGGTCGCGCTGTGTGCCAGCAAGGCGTCGTTGATGATCGTTGACAGTGTCGCGTGTGCCACCGCGCAGGCGAGCGGGCTTCCGCCGAACGTGTTGCCGTGCGTGCCCGGTGGCACCTGCGTGGCGACTGCTTCGGTCATCAGGGTCAACCCCATCGGCAGACCATTCGCGACCGCCTTCGAGACGGCGATGATGTCCGGCGTGATGCCTTCCGCAGTCGCGCGGAAGATCGTGCCGGTACGGAAGGCGGTCTGCACCTCATCGAAAATCAGCAGTGCGCCGTGCGCGTCGCACGCCGCGCGCGCCGCTTTCAGATAGCCATCCGGGGCGGGGTGGATGCCGCCCTCACCCTGAATCGGCTCGACGATCAGCGCCGCCGTTTCATCGGTGATCGCCGCCAACGAGTCCGGGTCGCCATAGTTGACGTGCGTCACGGTGCCGTACATCGGCGCGTACGCCTCGCGGTACTTGTTGTCGCCCGTCACCGCGAGCGAACCCATCGTCCGTCCGTGGTACGCTCGGCGTGTGGCAACGAGATGCTGCCGCCCGGTGACGGCGCGCGCGAACTTCAGCGCCGCCTCGACGCTCTCCGTGCCGCTATTGCAGAAGAATGCGCGCGTGATGCCGGTGGGCGTGTGCTGCATGAGGAGTTGCAGGTAGCGTGCCCGCTGGTCGTTGTAGAACGATTGATGACACGTCGTCAGAGTCGCCGCTTGCCGGGTGATCGCCTCCGTCACTGCCGGATGCGCGTGCCCGAGGATCGCCGTACCGTACGCGCTCATGCAGTCGAGGTATTCTTTGCCATCCGAGTCCCAGAGCATCGCGCCCTGCCCACGGACGAGCGCGACATCTCGCTTCGCATAGAGCGGTACGAGATCGGCATTCTCAATCTCCCGGATCGCCGCGATGTCCAGGATCGCTTCGGTTGTCACTGTCGTCATTGCTCGCCTCCCGTCTCAGAACTGGTGCAATCTCAAAAAACCTAACCCCCGACCCCTTCCTCGCGGGAAGGGGTCGGGGGTTAGGTTCTCCCTACCGCCGCCGACGCGATCACGGTGCCTTCGCCACGAAGCGCGCGCTGTATAGGTTCCGCCACCCGCGCATCGGCAAACACGACTCGCCCGACGCCACCCTTCAATGCATTGAACGCGGAAAGGACTTTCTTTTTCATTCGCCCCTGCGCCATCGAAAGCGCCACTTCATCCGTCTCGTCCGCGAACGGGATATGGCGCACGAGGCTCTCCTCATCGTTCACATCGGCAAGCAGGCCGGGTGTATTCGAGAAGATCAGTAGTGCATCTGCGCCGAGGGCGACCGCCAGTTCCATCGCCAGTTTGTCGCCGTCCACATTGATCGCTTCGCCGTCGGTACTGATGGCGGGCGGTGTGAGGACGGGCAGATAGCCGTTTTCGAGCAGCAAGCGCGGCAATGTCGGGTCAATCGCCTCGATGGAGCCGGCGAAATCGCCGTGGAGCATCTTCGGCTTGCCGTCCTCGATGATACGGATCGCGGATTTGCGCCGCCCCGACGCAATCCGGCCATCCATCGCGGTGAGGCCAACGGCATTGACGCCGAGCGCCTGCAACTTCTCGACAAGCCGCTTGTTGATCCGGCCCGCGTACGCCATCAGAAAAGCGTCCATCGTTGCGGCGTCCGTGAAGCGGCTCACTTGCCCCGTCGCACTCGTCACCTGCCGGACGGGAATGCCCAGTTGCTCGCAGAGGTCATCCAACTCTTTGTTGCCGCCATGCACGAAGACGACCTGTTCTCCGCCCCGCACAACTGCCGCAAGATCGGCAACGAACGTCTCGACATCAATCCCCCGGCTCCCACCGAGCTTAATCACCAGCATCAAAACCTCCAGTGAAACCGGGGAGAACCGCAGAGACGCAGAGGACGCAGAGGGCGTAGAGAAGAGGAGAAGATAATACGCATCCCTTTACATCTCTGTTATTCATTCAATTTCTCTCCTCTGCGTCCTCTGCGGTTCTCCCCGGTTTCCGTTCGCTCAGACCGGGTGCAAGCCTGCGAATTCGAGCGCCGCCGTTTCGGGGAAACCGCAGCGGATGTTCATCGAATGGACGGCCTGGCCGGCCGCGCCCTTCATCAGGTTATCTATCGCGGCGAGGACGACGACGCGGTTGGAGTGTGGATCGCGCTCGAAGCCGACATCGCAGTAATTCGAGCCGGTGAGGATCTTCGGTTCGGGGTTGCGGTGGATGCCGCTCGCCTCCTTGACGATCCGCATGAACGGCTCACCTTTGTATGCGCCTCGGAAAATCTTCCACAAGTCTTTGTCTTCGAGCGGTTCCTTCAAAAAGGCGTGGCTCGTCGTCAAAATACCACGCACCGCTTCGACGCTGGTTACGGACATCGCGATTGGCTGCGCGCGACCATCCACCGTCAGTTCCTGAATCACCTCCGCGCTGTGGCGGTGGCCGGTCGGCTTGAAGGAGCGGATCACACCCGACCGCTCCGGGTGGTGCGACGCGAGACCGCTTTCACCGCCTGCCCCGGATGACCCGGTCTTCGATTCGATCACAATAGGCATCTTCGGGTCGAGGACGCCCGCCTTCGTGAGCGGATACAAACCGAGGATCGCCGCCGTCGCATTGCAACCGGGCGAAGCGATGTAGCGCGCCTCGCGAATCTCGTCGCGATGCAACTCCGGCATGCCGTAGACGAACGCGTCGAGCAGTTCCGGCTTCGTGTGCGCGTGGCCGTACCACGTCGGGTAATCGTCCGGGTTGCGCAAACGGAAATCGGCGGAAAGGTCAATGATGACGTTCGCTTTGTCGAGGAACTGGTCAATCTTGCCCATCGTCACGCCATGGGGCGTGCAAAGGAAAAGCACATCAACGGGTTCCAGCGCCTCCATCGGCGTGAAGGTCAGATCGGTACGACCGCGCAAATTCGGGTGCATGCTGCGCACGAATTTTCCCGCCTGCCGCTCGCTCGTCACCTGCTGAATTTGCACATGCGGATGCCCGAGGAGCAAGCGGACTAACTCACCGCCCGCATACCCGGATCCACCAACAATACTCGCTGTTTTCCGCTCCATATGACGTACCTCTCAAAAATAGGCAGTGGGCAGTGGGCAGAACGGACCTTGCTCGCAGCCCTTTGATTGACCCTCCACGCGGGTGGTACAAAGACATTTCTGCCTACTGCCTACTCATCACAAGCCACACGGCGTCCCGTTTGTAATGCTTCGCGGACGATACTCGCTCGCTCCGCCAATCGCTCGAACTCATCGGGCGTGTAACACAAAATGTCTGCCGCGTGCGCTACCGGCCAGCATGCATACGCCGCGACGAGCCGTTCCACCCAGCCGTGCGCCGCGAATTCCGGTGCGACGACGATCAGATCGAAATCACTACTCGGATGCGTCGCCATCCCGCATGCTCGCGAGCCGTACCAGACGAGTGCCGTCACTGCGTACCCATTCGCCTGGAGCGCCGCGATGAACGACTGCACGACCTTCGTATCGGCGGGGTTCGGCTCCGGCCTCACGCGCTCGCCTGTTCAGGCCCCGCGCTCGCCAGTTGCTCGCGTGCCCACGACAGCGTATCGCGTGCGGTTACCAGAGCGGCGGTCGCTTCCTCCATCGCCCGTAATTGCGCGTCGCCATGCGCGGTACCGGGATAGCGACCGGCGAGGTAATACGCGTACAACTCCACCAACCGCGATAGCATGACCGCCGGGATGCCGACCTCCGTACCGATCCGCCGCAGATCGTGCGTGCGCGCGGGCAACTCGCCCGTGCGCTCGACCAGCAGCCCTTTCAGCCCTTTTTCCACGCACTGCTGCGCGTGCAGGGCCATCGCGTGATACTGCCCGGCGTCGAACAGCACCTGCGCGGCGTCCAGGTCCTCGGCGGCGGATGCCATCCACTCGGTTGTTTCTTCGCGCATTGTTCCCCGCCTTTACGTTGTCCCACGCTCCGCGACGCCGCCCGCACGCACGCCGCCTGCTTGTCGCGCCTTCGCGACCACATAGTCGAGGATTTCGCCCGCGATATCAACATCGGTCGTCTCCATCAGGCCGTGGAATTCCGCCCCGACGTTGATCTCGATCACCTTCAATCCCTCGTTCGTTTCGACGAGGTCTACACCCATGATCTCCCCGCCGACCGACCGCGCCGCCAGAAGCGAAATCTCCTCGATGTCAGGCGTGATCGGCGCGTGCGACGAGGTCGCACCACGCGCCGTGTTCGTCACCCAATGCTTCGCGTTACGGTAGGAGGCGGCAATCGCCCGATCCCCGACGACGAAGACACGAATGTCGCGCCCCGGCTTTTCGATGTATTCCTGAATGTAAAAGATCGAGTGATGGAACGAGCCGAGCACCGCCTTGTGTTCCAGCACCGCCTCAGCCGCCGCACGGGTGTTGACCTTGGCGAGCAAACGCCCCCACGAGCCGGTATTGGGCTTCAGCACCGCCGGGTACCCCATCTCCTCGA
>JBBSFO010000052.1:0-14286 GCA_038238655.1 Thermomicrobiales bacterium
AACGCTGTCAGCGCCGTGACGAAGACGACAATCGGCGCAAAAAAGAAGACCCACCGATCTGCGCCACTCGGGATGATGTCTTCTTTGAAGAGCAACTTCAAACCATCGGCTGCCGGTTGCAGGAGGCCGCGCGGCCCCGTCCGTGTCGGGCCGAGCCGGTCCTGCATAAAAGCGATCACCTTGCGCTCGTAGTATGTCATATACGCCATCATCGTCAGCGCAATGAAGAGCAGCACAACGACAGTGATCGAGGTGAGCCAACCCGGCTGACTGGTGAGAACATTAACCTCCGCAAACGCCATCGCTCAGTCGCCTCCCGCCGCGACCATCTCCGGTCGCGCTTGCGCTACTGGTAGCACCTCGACCGCGCATACCTTCAGCTCACCGATTCGCCAGGGTCGGTCCAACAACGGCGCGGGCAATGCATGATGTGCGATCGCCGCGACATCGAAATCGAGATGCACGAGCCCGCGCTGTGTCTGCTCGCTGACGAGCGCCGTGACACGCAGATCGCCATACGCCGAAACTACTCGAACGGTATCGCCCGTGACAATGCCACGGCGACGCGCGTCCTCCGGATTGACCACGAGGTCGCTGAGGGGCTGGATCTGCGCGAGATCTACCGACGGCAGATTCTCCGTCAGTGTGCCGTGCGCGTCTGGGCCACGGTTCGTCGTCAGAACGAGGCCGAATGGCGCCGACGTGGTGGCTTCTTCGAGCGGCGGCACGCTCACCGGGCGCATCCGCGCCTTGCCGCTCGCGGTCGAAAACGTCTCCGTAAACAGGGTCGGCGTACCCGTAGCGTCTGCCGACAGGACAGGCCACTGCACGCCGCCATCCCAATCGAGCCGTTGATGCGACAGCCCGGCGTACGATGGGACCGTCGTCGCGATCGCATCGAATACATCCGATGCATCGCCGTAGCCGAAGTCGGCGCCCATCAAACCAGCGAGATCGTTCAGTGCGTCCCACAGCGACCGACTCCCGCCAAGCGGCACCAATGCCGGGCGCAGCAACTGGACATGCCGATCTACATTCGTCAGTGTCCCGGCGACTTCCGTCCACGTTGTCGCGGGGAGGACGACATCGGCGCGCTTCGCCGTTTCCGTCATCACCAGGTCATGCACGACGAGGAAATCGAGGCGTCCGAGCGCCTGCGTCGCATTTGCTGCAAGGCGCGCATCGGGATCGCCTGCCGGATCGAAGCCGGAAAGGAGTGCGGCGCGGATTTCACCGGACTCCACGCCAGCGGCCATCTGACCGAGACCGTGGCCCCCGGCGGCCGGGATACAATGGACATCGAGCGCGCCTTGATGATTCGCGCCATCCCGCAACGGCCAGACGCCCGCACCCGTGCGGCCAATATTGCCCGTGAGCAACGCGAGGTTGATCACTGCGGTCGCCGTTTCTTCGCCGTTCGGCAAGCGCATCACTTCGGAACCGAAGAATGCCGCCGATGGGGGATACAGACCCGTTTCCGGCGGCGGATTGCGGACGAAGCCGCCCTTCGCGTACAGTCGCGCGGCGCGTTCGATGTCGGCCACTGGGACACCGCATCGTTCTGCTGCGATCTCCGGCGTCATCGCTCGTACACCGGCGAGCCACTCGTCATATCCCTCGGCCCGCTCGGCAACAAAAGTCGCGGCGTGAAGGTTCTCGCGGGTGATTACATTCGCCATTGCGAGCAGCGCGGCGGCTTCCGTACCGGGGCGCACTTGCAACCAGACGGTCGCAACCTCGCAGAGGTTGTTCCACGTCGGCGAAATGATCACCATGCGCGCGTCGCGCGTCCGCACAGCGATATGCAGATCGTACGAGAGTACCGGGTGCGTCTCCGGCATGTTCGTACCGACGAGCAGGAACGATTTAGCGTCGAGCAGTTCGGACTTGCTGTTCGTCACTGCCGCCTCGCCGAGCGCGGCGACCATCGCGCGATCACCCGCTGCGTGCAGTTCCCGCCCGACGATATCAACGTGCGGCGACGTCATCACCTCGCGGGTGAACTGCGCGAGCACATAGGCATCTTCGTTCGTGAGACTCGGCGCGGCGACCGCCGCGAATGCGCCATCACGATAGGCGGCGAGACGATCCGCAACGACGGTAAGCGCTTCTTCCCACGTCGCTTCGCGGAACGTCTCGCCCGCCCGAATCAACGGCGTCTCGATACGCGCCGGGTTCGTCACGGTGTCGTAGCCCCAGCGACCCTTGACGCAGGTGTACGAGCGGTTGACGCCGTACTCGCGCGCCGAGCCTTGCGCGCGCTTGATGTCACCCTCGCGGGTCTGGACATCGAGCGAGCAGCCGACCGGGCAGAAGCCGCAAATTGAGCGGACGGTCTGCATCTCCCACGGATGCTCACCGTACTCGCGGTCTGTTAGTGCGCCGACCGGGCAGACCTGGACGCACATCCCACAATGCGTGCAGTCCGTGTCATAGAGCGAGTTCCCGAAGGCCGGGATGATTGTGCTTTCGAGGCCGCGATTCGCCATCGTGATCGCGGACGCGCCGATCACTTCCTCGCAGGTGCGGATGCACTGGGAGCAGGTGACACAGCGGTCATGCTTGAAGTCAATCAAGTCCGAGAAATGCTGCACCTCCCGCACCATTTTCGGGCGGTGGAAGGGGTTCTCTGCGACGCCATATTCGTAGGTCGCGTCCTGTAACTGGCATTCGCCGGACGCATCGCAGGTTGGGCAGTCCAGCGCATGGTCAATCAGGAAGAATTTGAGTAAATCCTGCCGCGCTTTATAGGAAACCTCATCGTGCGTCGCGACTTCCATGCCATCGCGCACCGGCGTCGCGCAGGAAATCTGTGTCCCGCCGCGCCGCCCGAGGACATTGACGACGCACATCTGGCACGAACCCCACGGGCGCAAATCAGGCTGATAACAGAACGACGTGATCGTAATACCGATTTTCTTCGCGGCATTGATGATCGTCGTGCCCGTCGGGACGGTCACGCTCTTGCCATTGATAATACAGGTGACGTCTTTCGCCATGCGCGTCGCTCCGCTCCTCAGCAACGAGCAATGAGCAATGAGCAATGAGCGATTTGGGCGCTCGTTCTCGTTGCTCGTTGCTCATTGCTCATTGCTCGCATCAGCGATCCACCTCGCCGAGTACCATATCAATCGTGCCGAGAATCGCGATCAGGTCGGCGATCATTGTGCCGACCGAGATTTTGTTGACGATCTGCAGGTTAATCATGGACGGTGGTCGGATGCGCAACCGATAGGCGTGCGGCGTGCCGTCCGAAACGATGTAGTAGCCAAGTTCGCCCTTCGGATTCTCGATACCGACGTAGACTTCACCGGGCGGTGGTGAGAAACCCTCGATCACCAGTTTGAAATGCCGCTGCATCGCCTCTGCCTCAAACATCACGGCGTCGTGTGGTGGGAAGACATACTTTGGCTCGTCCGCCATCAGTGGCCCGTCCGTCGGCATCTGCGCCGCGCACTGCTCGATGATGCGCAGCGACTGCCGCATCTCTTCCATCCGGATCAAGTAGCGATCATACGTATCGCTGTTCTCGCCGAGCGGAATCTCGAAATCGAGCCGGTCATAGACGAGATACGGGAGCGCCTTGCGGACATCGTAGTTGACCCCAGCGGCGCGCAGGAGCGGCCCGGTCAGGCCGAAGGAAAGCGCATCTTCGCGCGAGATGTAGCCAATGCCCTTCGTCCGACCAATCCAGATCGGGTTCGCATTGAGCAATTTCTCGTATTCCGCGAGCCGTTCGGGCATCACGCGCAGGAAATCGCGCAGTTGATCCCAGAACGTGTCCGGGATCGGACGCTGGAAACCGCCGACTTCCATGATATTCGTCGTCAGCCGCGCGCCGCAGTAGTTCTCGAACAAATCAAGGATCATCTCGCGCTCGCGGAAGGCGTAGAGCGACATCGAAAGCGCGCCGATGTCCATTGCGTGCGTGCCGATGCCAACCAGGTGCGAGGCAATCCGCGTCAGCTCTGCAAGCAGGACGCGGAAATACTGCGCGCGTTCGGGGATTGCATCCGTGATGCCAAGCAGCTTCTCGACGGCCATAATGTAGCCGAGGTTATTCGATGGCGCGGAAATGTAGTCCGTGCGATCTGTCCACGGCGTGAACTGGACATAGCGCGCATTCTCGCCAAGCTTTTCCGTGCCGCGATGGAGGTAGCCGATGACGAGATCGCAGGCACGAATCACCTCGCCGTCGAGGCGGATGACGACGCGCAGTACCCCGTGTGTGGACGGATGCTGCGGCCCGAGGTTGAGGACCATCTCGCGGTCGCCGCTCTCAAGAAAGTGATCGCTCTCGACACTGCCCTCGTCAATCCCCGGCATATTCGGGATGTCGGCGATCACCGGTCGGGTTGTCGTCGTGTCTGCCATGTGTCGCTTCGCTCCTTCAGGACTGAGGACTAAGTGCGGAAGCACCCCATCATGCATCTCGTCTCTTTCGTCTACTGCCTCGTCGCTGCCCTACGTCCCCTAATGGTACTGACCCCACTGTTTGTGCCCGCGGAGTGGATAATCTTTCCGAAGCGGGTATCCCTCGTTCCAGTCCTCTGGCAGCAGAATGCGCCGGAGGTCGGGATGATCCGCAAAGTTGATGCCGAACATGTCGAAGCACTCACGCTCCAGCCAGTTGGCCGATGCCCAGAGATCGGACGCAGTGGGAATACTGTCGCCGCGCTCCAGTGCATTGACACCGCTTTTCAAGCGCAATCGGTGGCGGTTGGGTGTCGAGTAGAGTTGATAGACAACATCGAAGCGCGGCGCGCGGACACGCCAATCTACGCCCGTCAGGTCAATCAGCATGTCGTAGCGCAGCGTCGCGTCGTCCCGGAGGAAGTGGAGAGCGTCATGGACGGTATCTTTATGAACGCGAATCGTGATCTCGTCGCGGAAGGTGACGACCTCCTCGACGGCGCTACTGAAGCGTTCTTGTATGGCTTGCACGGAGCGATGCGGCGCCGGTTGCGTTGCCGACGCATCCGGCTGCTCGCCGGTACGAGGTTCCTGAGCCACCATGGTCCTCCTTGACCCGTCCCCATGCACGACAACGGCGGCGCGCAGCAGGGGAACGTGGCGTTGAAACGTGTTAGACGCCTCGCCCCGATCCGCTCGCGACCATGTCCGGGCGGCGATTGCGCGGCTTCTTCGCGAACGTCTCGTTCTTGATGATCTTGTTTTGCAGCGTCAGGATGCCGTATGCCAGCGCTTCCGGCGTCGGTGGGCACCCCGGCACATAGACATCCACCGGCACAACTGCATCTACGCCCTGCACGACCGAATACGTGTCGAACGGACCGCCGACATTGGCGCACGAACCCATGGAGATCACCCATTTCGGGTCGGGCATCTGATCGTAGAGCGTGCGGATGATCGGTGCCATCTTTTTCGTTACCGTGCCGGCGACGATCATGCAGTCCGCCTGACGCGGTGATGAACGGAAAAGCATCCCGAACCGCTCCGCGACATCGAAGCGCGGCATCGAGGCGGAAATCATCTCGATTGCGCAGCAGGCAAGCCCGAAACCCAAGGGCCAGATCGAAGACCGGCGCGCCCAGTTTACGAGGAAGTCGAGACTGGTGATGATAACGTTTTTGTCGAACTGATCTTCTAGGCCCATTCGAACGCTCCTTTTCTCCACGCGTAGAACCAGCCCAGAAGCAGCAAAGCGATAAACAGGAACATTTCCACCAGGCCGTACCAACCGAGCGCGTTAAAGATCACTGCCCAAGGGTAAATGAAGATGGCTTCGACATCGAAGACAACAAAGAGGATCGCCACGACGTAGTAGCGCGCCGTGATCCGGTTCACCGGGCTGGTGACGCCGGGGACGCCCCCTTCATAGGGCGATAATTTGATCCGGTTGGGCCGTTGCGGGCGCAGGAGGCCACCGAGCGCGATGACACCAATGCCAAGCGCGGAGCCTACTACCAATGCGAGTACGACAAACAGCCAGTTGCCAAGCATGGTGCTGTCTACCTCCGAAGCGTCATCGCCGCATGTTTGTGCATCGTCGCACAACGCCCGTAGTGTACAGCGTTCTCACAGCCTCAACAAGGGCGCAATGCGGTGTAGCGCGACCGATCGTGGTTCGGCTAATCAGCGGGAATCGGAACTATGTCAATCGTATCGGGCGCTGATTGCACCCCAGTCGCGGCTGGCAGTATGACGGAGAACGTACTGCCGCTCCCATAGACACTCTCAACATGGATCGTGCCACGATTTAGTTCGACCAGTTGTTTTGTGAGCGCAAGCCCGAGACCGGTACCCTCGTAGCGCCGATTGTGTGACGAGTCGAGTTGGCGAAATTTTTCGAACAGCTTCGGAAAATCTTCGTTTTTGATCCCTATACCGCTATCGCTCACGGAAACGGTGACCATTTCGGCGTCGTTCGGAGTGGGAGCAACATGCATCACGACCGTCCCACCATCCGGCGTAAATTTGATCGCGTTCGAAACGAGGTTGAGGATAATTTGCCGGACGCGCTGCCGGTCGGCGTAAACCCCCGTCGGCTCCGGCGGCGCTTCCGTTCGCAAGGTATGGCCGCGCGCGGCGATCAGTGGCGCGACGGAGCGTGCGACCGTTTGGAGTTCCTCACGGAGATCGAAGGCAACGGGCCTCAGTTCCATTCGCCCCGCCTCGATCTTCGAAATATCGAGCACGTCATTGATGAGATTCAGCAGATGTCGTCCGCTATTGAGAATGTCCCGCAGGCACGCGCCGACTTCATCGGCATCGGTGACGATGCCGTCGGCGAGCAGTTCGGAAAAGCCGATGATCGCATTGAGCGGTGTCCGCAATTCGTGGCTCATCGTGGCGAGAAATTCCGACTTCAGCGCGTTCGCGATCGCCAGTTCCTCGTTGAGTCGCTGCATCTCGCTTACCTGTTGCTGCACCTGATCGTAGAGGAGGGCATTATTGATGGCGATCGCCGCTTGTGCCACGATCGTTTGTACGACCGATACTTGCTGCTGGGTGAAAGCGTGCGGCAGTCCGCTGCCGATGGATACTGCACCAACGGCGGTTGTGCCAACGACGAGCGGTACACCAAACAACGATGCGGGCGGGTCGCTCGCCATCGCAATCTGGTTGTGGGTGAAAAAGTCGTGCACGTCGGCTTCCGTCTGTAAATGGATCGTCGAGCGGTTACGGATCAGCCAGCCGGACAGCGATGGGTCGAGCGGTACCGTCGCTAATTTCAGCTGTTTGCCGCCGATAATCGCCACGCGGAGCGCAACATCGTGCGATCCCTCGACGAACGTGGCGACGACCAGATTCGGTACGTCAACAACATGACCAATCTCGTCGGCGACTAGCGCGAACACCGCGTCGAGGTCGAGCGTCGCGGCGAGGCGCGTCCCCGTTGCGGTCACTGCCGCGAGATCGCGGTTGGCGCTTGCAAGACTGACAATACGCGCCCGCGCTTCGACGGTGAGGCGGACATTTTCGAGCGCGACAGAGACATTGTTCGCGAGCGTTGTTATCAGGTTGAGATCGGCGTCGGAGAGGCTGCCGACACGCTCCTCTTCGAGGAGAAGTGCGCCGAGGACGCGGGCGGGCGTCACGATCGGCGCGCATGCTTCGCAGACGATTTGATGTTCGGCGGCGATGAAGTCCTGGTCTTGCTGCGAATCCAGGACCAGGGTTGGCCGACGCTCGCGCACCGCCCTTCCGGTCACCGTGCCGGGGATCGGGATCGGGTCAATGACCGTCGTATAGCCACGCTGGACAATCAGATGCAGATTGTCAGGATCATCCGGCCGGATGAGATAGATCGAGACATAGTGATAGCCGAAGGTTTCGGCCAGACGGCTGACGACAATTTCGCAGACTTCCTGCTCGGTCGTGGCGCTCGTCAGCGCGACGGCGATCCGGCGTAGTTCCTCGAGTTGCTGCTCCTGCGTATCTAATTCCTTGACCATTGCGTTGAACGCGCGACCAAGCTGGGCAAGTTCGCCTTTCCCACGGACTGGCACGGAGACATCGCGAGCGCCGTGACCGAGTGCGGCGGCAGCATTCGCGACGTCGCCAATCCCGCGTCCGAGCGAGCGAACAAGCCACAGCCCCGCGCCCGCGACGAACGCAAGCAGCACGCCGGTCTCGACCAGCGTGACATTCCGTGCGGTGTTGACACTTGCACGCCGATCGGCGCGTACACGATCGGTCGCGCGGTGCACCTCATCCTGGAATCCGCCGATCAGGCTCGATGCGGTCAATCCCTTCCCTTTTACTGCCGAGTCGGCACGGGTGTCGGCGTTCGCTGCATCGGGTAGCGCGAGTTCCGCGCGGAATTGCGCGAGCGCCTGTGTATAACTACTCTGATAATCCGCGATCGTTACATCATACTGATGAAGCTGATCGCGCATCGTGGGGGTGAGATCGAGGTCGGTATCCAGCATCGCGCGCACGTCATTGACGATTATCCAGCTTTGTACAACCAACGCATCCACTGCATCAACGCTGTCAGTCTTGCCGCCGCGTAACCAGACATCCTTGATCCGCGCGACGAGTCGGATGACCTCTTCGCGTAGCCGGGCGGAGTCGTCGAGCGCGCGGTCGTAGTTCACTTGCACGCGATCCGATGTGCGTGCGATGTTCCGAAATTGGAGTAATTGAATCGTGCTGCTGCTGACGGTGAGAAGAAGGCAGCACACGCCAAACGCGAGAAGTTTGATTTGCAGTGTATGCCGCATCGTTTCCCCGTTCGACCGAAACGCGCCGTGCAGGTTCGCGACCGCTTGCGAATGTAAAGACGACCACATTGCTGCGGCATGCTATTCATTGCAACGCGTTGGGGCGAGACGATCCCAGCACGACTGGTTTGAACGGACGCCTTCGATCTATGTTACGGCCTTCCGACAATTGTTGTCCAGTAGCGTAAAAAAGGTATTGGTTCGAGGTTCGAGGTTCGGGGTTCGAGGACAAAGAGCGTCAATCTTACTTCGAACCCCGAACTCCGAACTCATGGCACTCAACTGCCAACCAGTGGACTGACACGGCCGCTGAACATTTGCATGTACCAGCGGCACACGTATGGCGGCATCTTCGCCGGATCGGCCATCGCGCCCGATGCGAGACCCGCGAAACGCTCGGAATCATTTTCGAACATTCCGGGGAAGCCAGTTTGTGGGTTGCCGAACTCATATTCGCCGGCGATAAAGCAGATGCGCGGAAAGTGTGGGTCTTTTTCCTCAGCCGCTCGCCGTACATCGGCGCGAAATGTCCGGTTCAATGTCGGCCACCGATCCCAATCTTTGCCGAACTCATCATAAAAGCCGGTAAGATCGGCCCAGGCGTGCGCCATTTCATGGATCGCTGCCTCGGCTTGGATTCCGAATAGTTCGATACGGTTCTCCTCCGGCCCATACCAGAACCCGCCACCGTCCGGCGCATTTAGGTTCCGCACGGTGAAGCGCGTGTCGGCGAGAATCCGCTGCGCGGCGTCGGTGAAGCCGTATGCCTCCATCACTGCATGTTTGAATGCCTCACCATCGCGATATTTCCCGGGATGTCCACGGAAACGGTTGAGAAATGCCACAGTATTCCTCCTGTTCCTTGCGGCTGAACCGATCATGCCGCGCCATGACGTGCGCCGTCAAGCGAATGTACTACCGCATTCGGAATCGTGGCAACGACTCCGGTTTTCGTGCCGAAAGAGTACGAAAATTCCTCAATGTATTGACAATCGCGTGGCAGAATGGTAGTGTACGGTCACGGTAAAGTCCCGAGTCGTTGAGTAGCAACCGACCGGGCGGCAGTAGCCCCATTCCTCGCGGAGTGGCGCAGCGGTACGTGGATCAGCGCCCACGCGGTGATCTGGCTACCAAAGCGGAGTGGGTCGTCACACTGAGTAATCAGCGACGGCTGGCTGGGTACATCCGCAACGGCGACGCGAAAGATCAGTCGGGGCTTTGCCGTTTTTATATTGGCATTTTGAATGGTATTCTCGCCGCCAGGCCAACAACGTGCTGAAGGTTACACTTTCACGGTCTGTGCGCTATCATAGGTTACCACACTCGGTTATCCGTCGTCCGATCAAGGAGAATGGCACCCGGTATGACCGTCTCACGTGCACGACGCCGACCGCCAATCCCCCGCAACGTCTCAGCAGCGATTCGGCAACTCCTCCAACGACTAGATCGCGCCGAGCAGTTGCATGCGTCGGATGTTTCATTCTACGCCCTGATGATCGGTGAATCGCTCGATGTATCTGCCGAACTGATTCGGCAGATCGCCTGTGGCGCGCTGCTGCACGATATTGGCAAGCTCGCAATCCCCCTCGATAACCGCGATCATTCGGGCGCGATGACGGCGCTCGAACGGTTGAATATGCTGACGCACCCGGAGGTCGGCGAGGCAATGGTGAGCGTTCATCCACCACTCGCGCCCTTTGCCGAGCTTGTGCGGTATCACCATGAACGGTTCGATGGTCAGGGCTACCCGGACGGTCTGGGAGGCGGTGCGATCCCCATTGGCGCGGCAATTCTCGCAGTCTCCGAAGCGTTCGCGACGATGATTACTGAACAGCCCTATCAGACTGCTCGAACCTGGCATCAGGCGCTGAGTGAGATACGCCGGGGCAGCGGCGCGCAATTTCATCCCGCAGTGGCCGAAGCATTCCTCATCGCGCTCGGCGAAGAACCTGCCCACCCGCTCCACTGACGCGTTTCCCAATCATTAACAGGAACTCTTCTTGATCTTCCGGCATGTGTTGCAGGAAATTGTCGAGGTTACCCGAGATATGCGCGGCGGACACGATCGTCGTTCGCCAGTGCCGATGCCGGGCCGGAGATGGTCACACGACCCGCTTCGAGGACGTAGCCGCGATCGGCGCATTGCAGCGCCAAATGCGCATTTTGCTCGACGAGCAGAATGGTCACTCCTTGCGCGTGCAACTCGCGGATGACTGTGAAGATACTGCGTACGATGAGTGGTGCGAGGCCGAGACTCGGTTCATCGAGGAGCAGAAGCCGCGGACGGCTCATCACTGCGCGGGCAATTGCGAGCATCTGTTGCTCGCCTCCGCTTAGCGTCCCAGCCGGTTGGCTGCGGCGCTCGCCGAGGATCGGGAACAGGCTGAACTGTCGTTCGATGTCGGCACGAATCTCTGCCCGGTCGGCGCGCGTATACGCGCCAAGTTCGAGGTTTTCGAGCACGCTGAAACGGGTGAGGACGCGTCGGCCCTCCGGGCACTGGGCAATCCCTCGGCGCACAACCTCGTCGGGCCGCGCAGAATTAATCTCTTTGCCGTCATACACGATCCGCCCCGAACGCGGGTTGATCAGCCGCGATATTGTCCGCAGCGTCGTGCTCTTGCCTGCACCGTTGGCGCCGATCAGCGTCACGATTTCACCCGCGTTCACCGTGAGTGTCACGTCTCGCAGCGCTTGAATGCCGCCGTAGTTGACCGTGACATTCTTCATTTCGAGCAGCGGGCGCGGAGTATTTTCCTCGTCGGCAGACGGCATCGGCGAAGAAGGGGTCGGCGTGCGATCCGTACGATCATCGTTCATCCGGCATCACCGAGATATGCTTCAATAACCGCCGGGTCTTTTTGTACTGCCAGCGGAGTTCCAAGCGCGATCAGTTTGCCGAAGTTGAGCACAGCGACGCGGTCGCACAAGCCCATCACGAGTGGCACATGGTGTTCGATCAGTAACACGGTCAGGTCGAACATGTCGCGGACGGAGCGGATAAAGGCGCTGAGCGCCTGTTTCTCGTTCGGATTCATGCCCGCCGCCGGTTCATCGAGCAGGAGAACTTGCGGTTCGAGGGCGAGAGCGCGCGCAATCTCCAGCCGCCGTTGATCGCCGTAGGCGAAATTGACGGCCTTTGCCTCAGACCGATCGGCCATGCCGACCAGATCGAGCAAATCCATCGCTTTCTTGCGCGTCAACCGGCGCTCGTCCGGCGCCGGGGGAAGCCCGAACACGCCTGCGATCACGCCACTGCGGGTATGGACGTGTTGGGCGATCATCACGTTCTCAAGCGCCGATAGGTTGCCGAAGAGTCGAATGTTTTGAAAAGTCCGCGCAATGCCTCGCGCCGCGACCTGATGGGGCCGCAACGCCGTGATGTCCATACCACGCAACGCCAGGCGACCGCTGGTTGGTTGAATGAGGCCGGTCATCAGGTTGAAGAGCGTCGTCTTGCCCGCACCATTCGGGCCGATTAACCCGAAGATCTCGCCATCGGCGACGGTGAAGGAGACATCGTTGACCGCGATGAGGCCACCGAAACGGCGCGTCATCCCTTTGGCTTCGAGGACGGTCTCGCGCTCGTCGTCCGCCCGTTTACTACTCATTTCGAGCGTCGCATCGGTCGTCATGGTGCGGTCTGCACTTCCTCAGGGGTTGGGGTCGTTGGTCGGTTACCAAAGAGGCGCCGGAGTCGCACAGCCACGTCGGGCGTGACCAGGCCCTGCGGAAAGAAGATCGTCCCGAGCACGAGCAGCAGCCCGAAAATAATCAAGCGACCATCTTTGAGGAACTGCGACAGCCAGTGCGGCAGACCGTTAATATCGGCAATGGCACGCAAGATTTCCGGGAGCGCGGTCAGAACGAGACCCCCGAGGACCGGGCCGAGGAATGTCCGGGAACCGCCGATCAGGACGATCGCGAGCACGGTGATGCTCGCATTGAAATCGCCCTGGCGCGTATTCCAGGTATTGAGGAAGTGCGCGCTCACCGCGCCAACGATGCCGGCGAGAACCGCGCCCATCGTGAAAGCGAGGACTTTGTAGTAGGTCGGCGCGATGCCCATCGCGTCGGCGGCCAATTCGTCCTCACGGATCGCGGTGAAGGCGCGGCCAACGCGCGATTGTTCGAGGCGATAGACGAAGGCCATCGCCAGAATCAACATTGGCGCCGCGATCCACAAGTATTGGAGCGTAGAACCGAAGGGCTGTGGAATCTTGAAGATGCCGACCGCGCCGCCCGTGATCTTCAGATTCAGTGCGACGACGCGGAGGATTTCGACGAATGCCACGGTGGCGAGCGCGAGGTAAATGCCACGCAACCGGAGCGCCGGGATCCCCACGATAATTGCCAGCGCCGCACAAAGGACTGCCGCGATTAACATTTCGAGCAGCAGTGCGGGAATCGGGAAATGCGCGGCGCTTGCGACCGTATGCACCTTCGTGGAAAAAACCGCCGCGACATAGCCGCCCAAGGCGTAAAAACCGGGGCTTGCAAGCGATAATTGGCCCGCCATCAGCGGCAAATAGAGCGACAAACCGAGCATCGCGGCGAAAAGCATTGAAACGATCACGTTGCTGTGCGCACGCAGAAAGTCGAGCATTCGTCAGACCTTCTGAACCTGCACCCGGCCAAGGATGCCTTGCGGGCGCAGCATAAGGACAACGAAGAGGAGACCGAAGGCGACGGCATCTTTATAGGCCGAGTAGTCGGATGGCACAAATGCCTCTGCCAATCCGAGCGCCAGGCCACCGACGACTGCGCCGGGAATGTCGCCAAGGCCACCGAGGACGATCACCGCAAGCCCCTTGAGGCCGAAGGCGATGCCGAAGTACGGCCCGGCAATACTCACACTCGATCCGACGAGCGTGCCCGCCATGCCGCCGAGAAAGCCACTGAGGAAGAAGGTGAACATAATCAGCCGGTCTGTATTGATCCCGAGCAGGCTGGCGGTTGTCGCATCTTCGGAAACCGCGCGCAACGCCTTGCCGATTTTCGTGTAGTTGATGAGCACTGTGAGGGCAACGAGAATCACGCAGGAAACGCCGAATATGACAATCTGAACGGTGCGGATTGGGATCGGGTTGCTGTCACCGCCGAAGATTACTGCCGCTGGGAGATCACCCGTGATCTTGTCTTTGTACGTGTAAATCTCCGCGCCGACAAGATACTGAATCAGGTTGACCGCGAGGATAGCGACGCCGAGGCTGGAAACCAGCGACAACAGGCGGTCTGCTCCGCGCCGCCGCAATGGCCGGAATGCCAATCGCTCGATCAGTACCGAGACGAGGCCCGCGCAGAGACTGCCGACGATCATCGCGAGGATGAAGGTCAGTCCGAAGGGGATCGCTTTGTTAGCAAGGACGCCATTGAACCCGAAGGCCGCGCCAGTGAAGACATACGTGAAGTACGCACCAATGGTGAACACCGCACCGTGGGCGAAATTGATGATGCCAAGGATCGAAAAAACCAGCGTATAGCCAAGCGCGAAGATCGCGTACACGCTGCCAATCGAAAGACCATTCAAAAGCGACTGAATGAAGTGCGTCAACCGCGCCCGTCCTTGTCAGCATCGTAGCCCCGCATGCCATTC
>JBBSFO010000053.1:0-14263 GCA_038238655.1 Thermomicrobiales bacterium
GGGGAGTTGCACATCCTCCGCCACATCCTGCCGACGCACAACGATACGGGAGAGCCAGTTCTGGCCGATCGCGAACCATTGCCCCGTCGCGCGGTAGTGCCCATCTCCGGCAGCAACGAGCGGCACCGTGAGCAACCCGACGTCTTTGTCGCCACTGTTCAGCCAGAGCGTGACGCGCGTCACGTCACTGCGGACCACGCCCGCCGGATCGGTGATCCGCGCGTCGAAGGTCGCGTCAGCTCCCTTGGTTTCGACGGTCAGGTAGCCGCGCACATCCTTCACTTCCAGCACCGGCTGCGCTACGACTACCTCGGCGGGGGCGGAGGGGATCGCGATCGTGCTGGTCGCGGCTGTCGCTTGCGTATTCGCGGGCGGTAACTGCGTGAGCAATCCCGTCAGGCCGATCACCGCGACACCGAGGATCACCTCGGCGGTCATCCCGCGCAAGAGCATCGTCTGCGCCCGCGCCGCACTGTCGCTCTCCGCATCCCGCGCGATCCAGCGTGTGAGGCCGAAGCGGTTGAGCGCGGCGACCAGCACGATCCCGACAACGAGCGCGATCTTGCCGATCACGACCAGGCCGTAGGTCGTCGTGCCGATCGTGTCACGCGTCGTGTGGACGGTGAGCGCGTAGATGCCGGTGACGGTCAGGATCGCCACGCTAACGAGCGCGAGTTGCGAGAAGCGGCCAATGATCGCGCCCATCGCCCGCCGTTGGATCGCGCCCACCGTGCCGTGCAGCAGCGTCGGCACGAGGCCGACCATCAGGATGATGCCGCCGAACCAGAGACTCATCGCGGTCAGGTGCAGGAAGTCCGCGAGCATCGCCAGGGCGGGGTGCGCTCGGACATCGAGCGCGTGCCCGCCGAACACACTCATCAGCAGCAATGCCAACCCGCCAATAAAGGCGACGCCCCACCCCCAGGGCGGTGTGAGGTCCGCAGACTCGCTTGCCACCGCAGCCGCCGACGGGCGGGCCGGGTTGGCAACGATACCGAGCGGCAGGCGCGGCAGACGCAGATGCCCCATCGCGGGCAGGAGAACCAACCATTCCCCGAGCACAAGCAACACGATGCCCTGCATCCGCCAGACCGCGCCGTACGTCGTATTCTTGACGAGATCACTGATCCGCTCCCACCCAAGCGCCTCGGCGAGCGTGATGCTATTGACGGTCGCCACCTGAACGATCAGCGAAAACAGATGCGCGCCGAGGGCAATACCGAGGGCGATAAAAAGCCACCGCTGCATCCGCTGATCGAGCGCGCGACGCAGAGCGGTACGCTCTTCTTCGGGTACGATGGTGAGCGCGGGGCGGATGGCGAAAAGGAAGATACCGATACTGCCGACGAGCGCGGCGATTCCGCCGTATCGCAGTCCGCGCAGGAGCACCGCGAGCAACGGCGGACGATTCGAAGTGGAAATACCGGCGATATTCGGCACGCTGGCGACGGGCGCGGGTGGTGGGTCGCCGGGCAAGGCGACAGTGAAGACGAACGCGCCACGCACGGGGTGCCCATCCGACGAAAGCACCTGCCAGAGCACCGAATACACGCCCGTCGCCAGCTTCGGCACGCCAATCGTCAGGGCGGAGGGATCGGTCCCGGACGCCGGATTGGCCGAGGTGACGACGGGCCGCTGGCTCGCATCGAAGAGGGTGACTTTGCTAAACCCGGCCTGGAGTGGCTGATCGAAATGGAGCGTAATCACATCGGGCACATGGTCCAGCGTGCTGTTCGGCGGCGGCTCCGTTTGCAACAGCGACGTATGCGCCGCGACCGGCGCCGGCATGAGCAGCAGCCCGCACGCGATGAAAACTGCGATCAGGCACGCACCGATCACCGGTTTGTCCGGCCTGCGCGATGCCGTGATTGTGATATGTTGCTGTGGGATATGCATATACATTCCGCTCGCCCACCATCGAAATCCCCGTGCCGCCGGTAGTGTACCACCGCCTATCAGGCCTCATACTGCTACATCGGATTACGGCGGCGAGGTGATCGGCGGATTGCCTGCACTTCGTCTATCATACTGTTCGCAGAAACGGACGCGATGAAGGAGTACCGATGATGCGCGTCGGCCGACCGAATATCGTCCTTGTCATCACCCACGACACGGGTACGCATCTCGGCTGCTACGGCGCGGGCGTGACGACACCACACCTCGACATGCTCGCGGCGGAGGGCGTGCAATGCGATCAGGCCCACTGCACCGCGCCGCAATGCTCACCGAGCCGCGCCAGCCTTCTCACCGGGCTGTATCCGCACACCAATGGCATGATGGGCCTCGCGCATCGCGGCTGGGAACTGGACCCCGATGTCCGCTGCCTGCCGCACTGTCTCGCGGACGGCGGCTACGCGACCTATCTGTTCGGCTTTCAGCACGAGGCGTATCAGCATCCCGAACGGCTCGGCTACCAGCACATTGACACGACATCCATTCAGGCAGCGGTCGTCGCGGAAAAGGTTTCCACCTGCATCGCAAGCCAACCGGATGCACCCTTCTTCATCATGGCGGGCTTCGATGAGACGCATCGCCCCTTCGACCGCCCCGGCTACGATGGCGATTCGCCCGATGCCGTCGCTGTGCCGCCCTGGCTGCCGGATATTCCCGCCGTGCGAGCGGAGATCGGGCAACTGAACGGTATGGTGAAAGCCGTTGACCGCGCAGTAGCCACGATCCGCGCCGCCATCGCGGACCATCCGCACGCGGCCAATACCCTGTTCATCTACACGACCGACCATGGCACCGCCATGCCGCGCGCGAAGGGGATGCTGTACGATCCCGGTACGCGCACCGCCCTGCTCATGCACTGGCCGGTTGGGTTCGCGGGCGGACGCCGTGTGGACGATCTGCTCGTCAATGTGGACTTGCTGCCGACGCTGCTCGACGCCGCCGAGTTGCCGATCCCCGCCGGGATGCACGGTCGCTCCTTCCTGCCACGCTTGCGCGCCGAACCCTACCGCCCGCACGACCACATCTTCGCGGAGATGACGTGGCACGACCGCTACAATCCGATGCGCGGCGTCCGCACGGCGCGCTATACCTACGCACGCAGTTTCATCGAGGCGCCACTCGTCTATATGCCATCGGACATCCTCACCAGCCCGTCCGGCGAAGCGCTCGCCCCCGCCTATTACGGAGCGATTCGCCCGCCCGAAGAACTCTACGACCGCGCCACCGACCCGCTCGAACAAACGAACCTCGTCGGAGACCCCGCGCATGCGGACGAATGCACACGCCTCCGCAATCTCGTGGACGACTGGATGCATGCGACGAACGATCCGCTCCTGCACGGCCCGATACCCGGCAAGCCGGACGACGAACCGGGCTGGGGCTACCCGTTCCCACCGTCCGCATCGCCAACGATTTCGCCATAAGGGAGCGTCGTGTGTTCACGATACCTGAGCCACTTATTGGCAGGGCGATAGACATTCACGGCGAGGCCGGGCGCGCGTGGGCGGACCGCTTGCCCGCGACGCTCGCGGAGTGCGGCGAGAGGTGGTCGCTCGCCATTGCGCCGCCATTCCCGAATCTTTCCTACAACTATGCCGCGCCCGCCACGCGTGCGGATGGTACGGCGGTCGTTCTCAAAGCCTGCTTCCCGGATCAAGCATTCATCCGGGAGGCAGAGGCGCTTCGCCTCTTCGCTGGCCGGGGGGCGGTGCGGCTGTTGGCGGCAGACCCGACACAGGGCGTGATGCTCCTCGAACGCCTCGCACCGGGTGTCCCACTCCGCGCACTGGAAGACGACGTGCAGGCGACATCCATCGCCGCGACGGTAATGCGCCAGTTATGGCGACCCATGCCAACCGACCACCCATTCCCGACGATTGCTGACTGGGCGGCAGGAATCGCCCGCTATCAGGCGCGATTCCGCGACACGCCCGGCCCGATCCCCGCCGCATTGGCGAGCGAAGCCGCGCGCCTTTTCGCGGAACTGCTCGCGTCCCAGGCCGATCCGGTGCTATTGCACGGCGACCTGCACCACGACAACATCTTGCAGGCCAGTCGCGAACCGTGGCTCGCCATTGACCCGAAAGGAGTGGTCGGCGAACCCGCCTACGACACCGGCGCGCTGCTGCGCAACCCGGAAGAACTCTTCACCGCGCCCCATCCCGCGCGTATCCTCGCCCGCCGCGTCGCGCAGTTGGCGGACGAACTCGATCTTGACCGCGCGCGGATACGCGGCTGGGCCGTCGCCCAGGCCGTGCTCGCCTCCCTCTGGTCATTCGAAGACCACGGCCACATCTCGCCACAGTGGATCGCCATTGCCGAATGGCTATCCGGCATCGAGGCGTAATACGCTTTCACGAATGGCGTGTCGTGATCGTCGAAGGTTGCGTATGGGCGATGCTTGAATCGCCCTCTCCGGCCTGTTGCACCTCAATGGCGTCGGGTTGCTGGAGCGTCGGGGGGAGGGCGCGTCGAGCCGTGCCCGTACGAACCGAATGCGTCATCGCTATCGTGAAAGCGTATTAGTGAGCGAGGATGTAGTCTCTCAGCCGCTCCACAAGGGGCGTGGTTACTGCGCTCGGTAACGGATTCGCGGCTTTGCTGCCGTTCGCTGAAAACACGCGAATCCCTTTGCGTGTATCCGGCCAGTCCGGGAGGCGAGCGATGACATGGAAATGGACGTGCGCGTGCCCTTCCGCCTCAGCGAACTGCACGACATACTCCTTTTCCGTGTCGAGAACGGCGTGCAATGCGCGGGTGACACGCCCAAGCACTTCGCTCAATGCAAGCCATTCCTCGGCAGTCAAATCGTGGAGCGCGGGGCAATGGCGATTGAGGACGACGACGAGCCAGCCGAGAATCTCGGTTGGGTGCCCATGTTCGACAATCCAGTATGGCGTTTCGAGGATGCGCGGGGCGTTCGTCAAGGAGATCTCGCCACGAATCGCGCGGCATGACTGGCAGTGCGGATCGAAAACCACCTTGTGATCTCCCATGCAGTGATGGTAGTGCGTCGCCGCGAGAGATGCAAACCTGTATCGGCGCACCCAAAAGGTAGCGCTACCGACATTCCGCAAAGGCTTCACGCGCTGCTTCAATCGTCTGCGCGATTTCCGTGTCGGTGTGCGCGAGCGACATGAAGCCCGCTTCATACTGCGAGGGGGCGAGGTAGACGCCACGATTCAGCATGCCGTGGAAGAAGCGGCCGAACATCGCCGTGTCGCTCGTCTTCGCGGTCGCGTAATCGCGGACATGCGCGTTCGTGAAGAAGCCGCAGAACATCGTGCCGACGCGCGTGCCGTAATAGGGAACGCCCGCCGCCTTCGCCGCCGCGCCCATACCATCCGCGAGCATCGCCGTCCGCCGCTCCAATTCGTCCCGGACGCCGGGCTGCTGGAGAGCGGTGAGCGTTGCGATGCCCGCCGCCATCGCCAGCGGATTGCCGCTCAATGTACCCGCCTGATAAACCGGGCCGCTTGGCGCGATCATCCGCATCAGGTCGGCCCGCCCGCCGTATGCCCCGACCGGCAAGCCGCCACCGATCACCTTGCCGAGCGCGCACAGGTCGGGCCGCACGCCGTACAATGCCTGCGCGCCACCGGGATGAACGCGAAAACCCGTCATCACCTCATCGAAAACGAGCAAGGCGCCTGCCGCGTCACACGCCGTCCGCAAACCCGCCAGAAAGCCCGGTTCCGGCGGCACAACGCCCATGTTGCCCGCGACAGGTTCGACAATCACGGCGGCAATCGCCTCCAGGTTCTCCGCGAAGAGGGTTTGCACCGCCGCGAGATCATTGAAGGGCGCGGTGAGTGTGTCGGCGGCGGTCGCGGGTGTCACGCCGGGTGAATCGGGCAACCCGAGCGTCGCGACGCCCGATCCGGCCTTGCTAAGGAGGAAATCCGCGTGGCCGTGGTAGCAGCCGTCGAACTTGATGATCTTACTCCGCCCGGTCGCCGCGCGGGCGAGCCGGAGGACGCTCATCGTCGCCTCCGTGCCAGAGTTGACGAAGCGAACCATCTCGATGGCGGGCATCGCCGCGACGACCATCTCTGCCAGGCGCGTTTCCAGCGCGGTCGGCGCACCGTAACTCGTTCCCTTCACCGCCTGCTCGGTGATCGCGCGCACCACATCGGGGTGCGCGTGACCGAGGATCAGCGGCCCCCACGAAAGTACATAATCTATGTACCGCTGTCCATCCACATCGTACAGGTACGCTCCTTCGCTCCGCTCGATGAAGCGCGGGTGCCCGCCAACGGCGCGGAATGCCCGCACCGGCGAGTTGACGCCGCCGGGAATCACCCGTTGCGCCTCGGCGAACAGTTCGTCCGAACGGGTCTGCGTCATGGTGCTCATGGATGCTCCTTTCAGTCGCGAGTAGACAGTAGTCAGTAGTCAGTAGTCAGAAGCTAGTAAACGGTGGACGGTAGACAGAAAAACACGAGTAGCGTGTTCCGCGTCCATCTGACTACTGACTACTGTCTACTATCTACTTCCCCACTCCGAAGAGGTCGCCCACGATGGCGGCGTAGTGCGGATGCTCCGAGGATGCGGACATCTCCTTGAGGCGGATCGTTGGGTGATGAAGCAGTTTGTTGACGATCGCTTTGGTCAGCGCGTCGAGCCGCGCGGCGTCGCTAGCATCTTGCCCGTCCCGCTGGAGGAAGCGGCGCACTTCATCGGTGCGGATGCGCTCCGCTTCTTCCCGCATCGCGCTGATGATCGGCGTGACGGCGCGCGCGGCCTGCCAGCGGGCAAAATCCGCCTTGCCCTCCGCGAGGATCGCCGCCGCGCGCGGGATTTCCGCCTCTCGTTTCGCCTGCCCGGCATCCACAAGGGTCGCGAGATCGTCTACGGTCGAGACGCGGACATGCGGCAAGGCGGCGACCGCCGGTTCGATGTCACGCGGCACGGCGAGGTCCACGCAGACAAGCGGGCGGGCGGGACGCGCGCGCATCGCTACCGCAACATCGTCCGCTCGCACGACCGCCTCGGGCGCGGCAGTAGCGGCGATGACGATGTCCACCCGCGCGATGGCATCGGTGTACCGCTCCCACGGCACGACCTCGCCATTGACGCGGGCAGCGAGGTCGCGGGCGCGCTCAGGGTTGCGATTGGCGATCAGGATGCGCCCGGCGTCGTGCTTGTGCAAGTACCACGCGGCGCGTTGCCCCATCTGCCCCGCGCCGAGGATCAGCGCCGCCGGATGTAGCACGTCCACCGACCGCAACGCAATCGCCGCCGCCGTGTAGCCGACGGAGACACGCCGGTTGAGCATCGTCTCGCTGTGGACACGCTTCGCGGCATGCATCGCCCGCTGGACAAGAGCCGCGAGCACCGGCCCCGCCGTACCCGCGCGCTGTGCGGCGGCATAGGCGTCGCTAACTTGCCCGAGAATCTGGCTGTCGCCCAGTACTGGAGACGCCAGCCCCGACGCCAGTGCGAAAAGATGATCCACGACTTCCTGATCGCCACGACAGACGAGATGCGGCGCGAATTCTCCGACTGGTACGTCATGCACGTTGCTCAGGAACCGGATCAGCGCGTCCCGCCCCGCGTCCATATCGCGTGCGACCGCGTAGCATTCGAGACGGTGGCAGGTCGAAAGGACGAGCGCTTCGGTTAAGTCGCACCCATCTTCGTGCTCGATCACGCGCAGATGTGCCAAGCCACCTGCAAGCGTTTCACATGAAAAAGCCAGCCGCTCCCGCAGGGCGAGCGGTGCGCTCCCGGCATTCAGTCCGACAGCGATCAGATGCATCGCTCGTTAATCCCTGGCAGCGGCCTCTGTGAGCCGCCGCCCTTCCGTCGGTTGCAATTGGCCCGCGACGATGGCGGCGAGGGCACGGATGAAGAGCGGTGAGGTGTTCAGTGATTCGATGCGGGCGAAGCGGATGCCCTCGCGCTCGGCTTCCTCACGCGCCCCGTGGTCAATGTCGTAAAGGATTTCCAGATGGTCGGCGAGGAATTGGACCGGCGACATCAGGACTTCGCGGTGGCCCGCCTGCGCCAATTCGGGCATGATATCTTTGAAGTCCGGCTTCAGCCACTCGCCCGGCTCATGCCCGGCGCTCTGGTAGCAGAACATCCACTGCGATTCCGGCAACCCGACGCGCTCCGCAATGCTTCGCGCGGTCGTCTGCAACTGCTCAATGTACTCCGGCTCCTGATCCGTCACCCGCTTCGGCATGCTATGCGCGCTGAACAGCACGGGCACGCGCCCACGAATCTCCTCCGGGAAGCGATCCAGTCCCTGCCGGACGCGCTCGGCCAGGGCCTCCTGAAAGAGCGGCTCGTCGTACCACGCCCCGGCTATCGCGACAGCGGGCGCATCGCGACCGAGCGCGGCGATGGCGGCATCCAGCGCGCGGTGATAGCCGCCCATAATGATCGGCGAGTACTGCGGCGACATGATGACGCCGACGATCCGATCCACGCCCGCGTTGGCCATCTCCCGAACCGCCTCGGCAATCGTCGGCTCCGAGAAGCGCATGCCGATGCCAACACGAAACGCCGGGCCGTCCGGGGACTGGCGCGCCAGTTCGTCCTGCAACGCCGCCGCCTGCTCCTGCGTCCGCGCGATCAGCGGCGAGCCACCGATCAAGTCGTATCGTCGCGTGAACTCATCTTCCAGTTCATGCAGTTCCTCTTCCGGCATCGGCCGCCCGCCGCGCACATTGGAAAGGTACTGCGGCACATCCGCCAGGGTAGCGGGAGAACCGTAGGTGAGAAGAAGGACACCGATCGTCATAATACCTACCCCCAGCCCCCTCCCGAAAAGGAGGGGGTTCAGATCAATCGCACGCTTGTGGCCTTTCCCGTAGCGCCCCGATCTCACGGAGGCTCGCTCCCCTTCCTTTGAGGGAAGGGGGCGGGGGTTAGGTTCTCTGCGTCGCCATATGCACCGCCTCGACCAGTCGCGCGAGCATCGCCGGGTCGGTCTCCGGCATCACGCCGTGGCCGAGGTTGAAGATGTGGCCCGGCCTGCCACCCGCGCGGGCGAGCACATCCTGCATCCCCGCCTCGATTACCGGCCACGGCGCGAGCATGCGGGTGCCATCGAGATTGCCCTGAATACCCTTCTCGAAGCCGATCCGCGCCCATGCGTCGTCGAGATTGACGCGCCAGTCCACGCTCATGATGTCGCCGCCCGCCTCGGCCATCAATTCCAGGAGGCTCGCGTTCCCAGTACCGAAGGTGATCATCGGCGTGTCCATTTCGGCAATCGCGGCGAAGATGCGCCGGGTTTGCGGCAGGACGTACCGTTGGTAATCCTCCGGGTTGAGCGCGCCGACCCAACTGTCGAAGAGTTGGACGATCTGCGCGCCCGCCTCGATCTGCGCCTTCAAATACACGATCATCGAGTCGGCGAGTTTGGTCATCAGCAGGTCCCAGACCTCGGGCTGGCTGAACATCAGCCCCTTCGCCTTCTCGAAGGTGCGCGACGGCCCACCCTCGATCAGGTACGAGGCGAGCGTGAACGGCGCGCCCGAAAACCCGATCACCGCCTGTTTGCCCGACAGTTCGCGCCGCACGATGCGGAGCGCATCGAGCACGGGCCGCACATCGTCCGGCTCGATCAGGCGCAGGCGCTCGACATCGGCCATCGTGCGGATCGGCTGATGGATGACCGGACCACCCTGCTTGATTTCGAGCGAGATGCCCATCCCTTCGAGCGGGATCATGATGTCCGCGAACATCACCGCCGCGTCCACCCCGAAGGTCTCGATCGGCATGAGCGTCACTTTGGCGCTCAGTTCAGGCGTCTTCGCCATTTCGAGGATGCCGTACTTCTCGCGCATCGCGCGGTATTCCGCCAAACAGCGCCCCGCCTGCCGCATGAACCAGACGGGCGTGCAGTCCGGCTGCCGGTGGTGGCACGCGTCGAGCATCCGCGCCTCCCCCGTCCCCCGCCTCGCCCCCGCCACTGTCGTCGTTTCCTGCATTGCCAAACCTTTCCGTCGAAACCGATTGAACCGCAGAGACGCAGAGGACGCAGAGAGGAGAGGAGAGGAGAGAAAAGAAGAAGACAAGGATTCTCTCTGCGTTCGTCTTCGCGTCGGTTATGTCTTCGCGGCCCAAAGCTCTTTCTTCTCCGTATTTCTCTGCGTCCTCTGCGTCTCTGCGGTTGCGTCTCTGCGGTTCAATCGGTTTGCCCCTCAGTCCGCGACGGTGGCGGGGGTGGGGAGGGCACGAAGCGCGCCGCCCCATTCTTCGGCCAGCCAGCGGGCGGCGTCCACGGCTGCATAGGTGATGATACTGTCCGCACCGGCGCGCTTGATGCTCGTCAGCGCTTCGAGCATTGCCCGGCGCTCATCGAGCAGGCCATTGCGCGCCGCGTTCTTGAGCATCGAATACTCGCCGCTCACCTGATACGCCGCGATCGGCAGATCGAAGGCGACGCGCGCCTGCGCCAGCACGTCCAAATACGGCATCGCGGGCTTGACCATCACCATGTCCGCACCCTCGGCGATGTCCGCCGCGATCTCGCGCAGCGCCTCGCGGCCGTTCGCCGGGTCCATCTGGTGCGAGCGTCGGTCGCCGTGCGACGGGGCGGAATGCGCCGCCTCGCGGAAGGGACCGTAGAAGGCGGAGGCGAACTTCGCGGAGTAGGCCATGATCGGCGTTGCGGTGAAGCCGCGATCATCGAGGGTAGCCCGGATGGCGGCGATCCGGCCATCCATCATGTCGGAGGGCGCGACGATGTCCACCCCCGCCTCGGCATGCGACAGGGCGACGCGCGCCAGCACGGGCAACGTCGTGTCGTTGTCAATTGTGCCGTGATCGGTGAGCAGGCCGCAGTGACCATGATCGGTATACGCGCACAGGCAGACATCGGTGATGACGACGACGTCCGGGAAATCCGTTTTGATCCGCCGTATCGCCTGCTGAACGATGCCGTCCGGTGCGAATGCCTCGGATGCGGCGGGGTCTTTCATGTCGGGCAAGCCGAAGAGCAGCACGCTCGTCACGCCCGCACCGACGGCTTCCTCGACCGCGTACGGTAGACAATCCACGGAAAGGTGATAGACGCCCGGCATCGCGCCGATCTCCTCGCGCACCGCGAACCCGTGCGTGACGAAGAGCGGCAAAATGAAGTCGGCGGGATGAAGCCTCGTTTCCTGGACGAGGCGACGGAGCGACGGCGTTTGCCGCAACCGGCGAAACCGCTGAAAGGGCGGCACTGAAATCGCGAGCGGATCGTTCATACATATGCTCCTGTTCGATACGCAATCAGGGCGGCGACAAGGCCGTCATTCGTGTGTTCGGTAGCGACAAGCGCCGGTTCAATGTCGAGCGCGCGCACCGCGTCCGCCGTCATCGGGCCGATGCAGGCGAGAGGGATGCGACGCAGCGTTGCCGTATCGTGATCGAGCAGTGCGAGCAGGCCGCGCACCGTGCTCGGACTGGTGACGACGGCGCAGTCAATCCGACCCGCCGCAAGCCATTGGCGCACGTTCTCTGCCGCCTCGGTATTCAGTTCGGTCTGGTACGCGGGCACGACATCCACGACCGCACCCGCCGCGCGCAACCCCGTCGCGAGGACATCGCGCGACGCGACGGGTTGCGGCAGCAGCACGCGCGACCCCGCACCAACGCCTGCCGCGAGCAACGCATCACGCAGCGATTCCGCGACGGCCTGCGGCGGAACAAGCGTAGCGTTGTAGCCGAACGACGCGAGCGCCCGCGCCGTCGCACCACCGATGACGGCGCGTTGACACGACCGTATCAAACCACGATCGAGGCCGAGCGTTCCCAGCCGCGCGACGGTGTGCGTCACGCCGTTCGCACTCGTCCAGACGAGCCAATCATAGGAAGGCAGATGCCGGAGTGCGGCGTCAAGGGCGCAATATGATGGCGGATCGGCGATGCGGATTGTCGGCGCATGGAGAATGGTCGCGCCAAGCGTTTCCAATCGCGCGATCAGGCCGTCCGCCTGCCCTGCCGGGCGCGTGACAATGATACGCAATCCGTGCAGTGGCATCGCAATCGCGTTCATGCGCGCACCCCGGTCGTCAGGCCGAGCGCTTCCGCGAGATTCCATCCAGCGCGCACGGGATCAGCGGCGGGAGCGAACTGCGCGACTTGCATCACTTCTTCGGTCATACCGAATAAATGCAATGTTTCCTCGTGTAGTACTGCATGCGCCCCCAGGGGTGTCATGCAGCCTGCCCCGGCGGCGATGAGTACGGCACGTTCCGCCGTCACTGCAACACGCGTCGCATAATGGTCAACGCGAGCGAGTACGGCGCATGCTTCTTCGTCGTTAGCGCGACACTCAATCGCAATTGCGCCTTGCCCAGGCGATGGAGTAAATAGCCAATCTATCGGCAAATAGTCGGTAATTCGATCTTGCCAACCCATCCGGTCCAGACCTGCCGCCGCAACGATGATCCCGTCATATTCCGGCTCAGTAGACTTCCGCAACCGTGTATCCAAGTTGCCGCGCAGTTCAACGATTGAGACGTTCGGGTTTGAAAACCGCGCCTGCATCGCCCGACGGCGACTACTCGTGCCTACGCGAGCACCAAACGGTAAGTCCCGTAAGCTCCGGCCGTTTGGGCCGTGCCGCGAGATAAAAACATCGCGTGGATCACCCCGCTCCAGAAAGGCGGCAAGCACGAGACCATCCGGCGTGGCGGGCGGCAGGTCCTTCGCGCTGTGGACGGCCATATCCGCCTCACCGCGCAACAGGGCGTCCTGCAAGGCGACGGTGAAGACGCCCTGCCCGCCGAGGACGGTGAGCGGCGTTGTCTTGTCGCGGTCGCCTTCGGTGCGAATGATCGCCGGTTCGTAGGCGGTATCGGGGTCAATGATGTTCAAGGCGGCGATAGTCAGCGCGGTCTGCGCGAGGGCAAGCGCGCTCCCTCGGGTGCCAACACGAACCACACGCGGATGCATCATCGCGCCACCACCGGAACGGTACGCCAGGAGCGGTAAAAAGGTGGGATCAGGACCAGGCGCACCAGCATCGTGCTTCCCTTTACGACGGGGCGCCATTGCCCCCTCACTGAGAAGCGTAGGACGGCGACGAAGGATCGTCAAAGTCTCGTGCGCGATTTACCTAGAATTTACAAGATTTGCTTGAGCGGGAGAGAAGCCGGGGAGAAACGCAAAGACGCAGAGAACGCAGAGAACGCAAAGAAGGGAAAAGAAAAGATACAAGGGGTCGTATTCTATTCTTCCGTATTTCTTTGCGTCCTCTGCGTCTTTGCGGTTCATTTGGTTTCGCCTACCGTAAGACGAGCCAGAGGAGTGGGGCGAGGGCGATGAGTGGCAGCAGGATGGCGAGTGGACGGAGTGCCCACGCGGGGATTGGGCAGTGGGCGGCGTCCTGTTCATCGTCGGGAAGAAAGAGAGAATCGCTCATGCGGCGATTATCGCACAAGATTACGGAGTTACGCGGGCTGCATCGTGTAAATAGCGAGTAAGACCGCGCTGAACACGATCAATGCCTGCCCCGCGCGACGCATGTACACGGCGCGCCCGTCGTGTGCCATCACCATACCGGGGAGGACGACCATCGTTAGGCCGACCGCGAGATAGAATCCCATCATGTGCTGGATCATTGCGTGTGTCATCGTTGTTTCTCACATCGCTCGCGCCAAAATCCGGGACGCACCACACCGTCTCTTGCCCATTCGCACGCGGCGTGCCATCATCGGGGGAAGGACGAAGGACTGAGGACTAGACGCCTCGTTCCCTTACTTAGTCCTTCGTCCTTAGTCCTTCGCGAACGGAGTGAGCGATGTACGACGATCTCGTGACACCGGAACTGCTCGCGCGGCAGATCCTCGATTTCCGCCAGATGCAATCGTTCGCCGAAGACCCGTTCGTGATCGTCGAGGGCGAAGGGCTGCACGTCACGGATCACACCGGGAAGCAGTATCTGGACGGGCTTTCCGGTGTCTTCGTCAACTCCGTCGGGCATCGCAACCGGGCAGTGATCGGGGCGATGGCGGAGCAGTTGCACACGCTCGCCTTCGCGCCCCCGCTCGCGGGCACGAATCCGACCGCACTCGAACTGACACGGGATGTGCTCGACTTCGCGGGCAATGGCTTTGGCGCAGTGAAGCTGCTTTCCGGCGGCTCGGAGGCGACTGAGGCGGCGATGAAGATGGCGCGGCAGTATCACAAGCAGACCGGCCACCCCAATAAATTCAAAATCCTCGCCCGCTACGGCGGCTATCACGGCGCGACGATGGGCGCGCTCTCCGCCTCCGGCGGCTGGGAGCGCAAGAGCATCTTCGAACCACTCGTCGCGGGTTTTCTCCATGTCCACCCACCGACCTGCAATGCCTGCCCCTAC
>JBBSFO010000054.1:0-14131 GCA_038238655.1 Thermomicrobiales bacterium
ATAAACCGCCCCGCTATATTCGCCCCTGATGGATTAGTCGAGTAGGTAGTCGCCAATTCTTTCTCTTCCTGGCGTCATCGGCGTCTTGGCGGTTCGTTTCATTTGTTCTAATCGAGCAATTCGTAGCCCGGCAGGGTGAGGAAGTCCACGAAGGCGTCGTCGGTGGTTATGCGGTCGACGAGTTTGCTGGCTTGTTGGTACGGCACGGCGGCGTATTGTGCGTCGCCGACGGTTTCACGAATTTTGGCGAGTTCTTCGGTCATCGTCGTACGGAAAAGGTCAACGGTCACTTTGCGCCCGTCGCTCAGCGACCCTTCGGGATTACGGATCCACTGCCAGACCTGCGAGCGCGAGATTTCCGCCGTCGCGGCATCTTCCATCAGGTTGAAGATCGGCACCGCGCCGGAACCGGCGAGCCAGGCGGCGATGTACTGGATACCGACGCTAACATTCGTCCGCAACCCCGCTTCAGTGATCTGGTCGTGCCCATCGGGGAAGGTGATCAGTTCCTTACCGGAGACTGCGATGTCGTCGCGCTTGCGCTCGATCTGATTTGCGCCCGGCATCCGCTCGTTGAATGCCTCCAACGCGACGGGCACGAGGCCGGGATGCGCGACCCAGGTGCCATCGTGGCCGTCGGTCGCCTCGCGCTCTTTGTCGGCGCGCACTTTCGCAAAGGCTTCGTCGTTGGCGGCGGGGTTATTGCGGATCGGAATTTGCGCCGCCATGCCGCCCATCGCATGCGCATTGCGGCGATGACACGTCTTGATACACAGGAGCGAGTAGGCGCGCATGAAGGGCGTCGTCATCGTCACGACGGCGCGATCGGGCAGCAGGAAGTCCTGCTGATTGCGGAACTTCTTGATGCAACTGAAGATGTAATCCCACCGACCGCAGTTGAGGCCCGCCGAATGGTCGCGCAGTTCGTAGAGGATTTCGTCCATCTCGAAGGCGGCAAGGATCGTCTCGATTAGGACGGTCGCCTTGATTGTGCCCTGCGGAATGCCGAGCGCGTCCTGCGCCATCACGAAGACATCGTTCCAGAGCCGCGCTTCGCGATGGCTCTCCATCTTCGGCAGGTAAAAATACGGGCCACTGCCATTCGCCAGCAGTTGGCGCGCATTGTGGAAGAAGTACAGGCCGAAATCGAACAAACTACCCGAAATCCGCGCGCCGTTAACGCGCAGATGCTTCTCAGTCAGGTGCCAGCCACGCGGCCGAATGAGCAGCGTCGCGATCGTATCGTTGAGGTGATAGACGCGACCGTCAGGGTTGTCGAAGGTGATCGTTTTGTTGATTGCGTCGCGGAGATTGATGTGCCCTTCGATGTTGTTTTCCCACGTCGGGGCATTCGCGTCCTCGAAGTCGGCCATGAAGACCTTCGCACCACAGTTCAGCGCGTTGATAATCATCTTCCGGTCCACCGGCCCAGTGATCTCGACCCGGCGATCTTGCAAGTCCGCCGGAACGGGCGCGACCGTCCAGTCTCCCTCGCGGACATGACGCGTTTCGGGCAGGAAGTCCGGCATCTTCCCGGCGTCCAGTTCGGCCTGCCGGGCGACGCGTTGCGCCAGCAATTCCTGCCGCCGCCCCTCGAATGTCCGTGCCAGCGAGGCGATAAATGCCAGCGCTTCCGGCGTGAGGATTTCCGCATATCCGGCGTTCATTGGCCCGGTCACTTCGACGCCTTCGACGGCAGGGAGCGTGTCACGATTCTGCATCGGTCATCCATCCTTTGTGACGAACGGGATCAGCCGAATGGGCGTCCCACGTCCAGCGAATCGCTATCAAACTGAGAATGGGAATGTACCATGCGAGACGTTAAGAGAACAGGGAACACGCGCGGCTGTCGGTATTGGATAGAACCGAGCCTGGTGAAACCCCCACGTGACGGCTCGACGAATCACCGTTCGGGCAGTCGCTCGCTCGTTGCGGTGTCGAGCGACGCGCCGATCAGCGCGACCGCTGCGATGAGTAGGACGATTGCGACGATCGGGGGCACGAGCCACCATCGCCAAGCGCCCATGACGAAGATCAGGCCATATCCCACGCCGCGATGGATGATGCCACCCCAACTGATCGTCAGCGGATCGCTGAGGCCGAGAAAGGCGAGACTTGCCTCGGCGACAATCGCCGATTGCATAGTGAGGATGAACTTCGCCGTCGCAATGGGCACAGTCGCGGGCAGGATGTGTCGTACAGCGATGGCCATCCCGGACGCGCCGGTGGCCCTGGCGGCCTCGATATATCCGGCGGTCAATTCCGTGGCCACACGTGTACGCATCACGCGGGCGAACGCTGGCCAGGAGATGAGGCCAAGTGTGATTGCGATGACAGGTACGCGCGGTCCGAAGTGCGCGACGACGAGGATCGTCATTGGAAGGAAGGGCAACGCGAGAAAGAGGTCCGCAATGCCACCGGTCGCCGCATACCACCTTTGCCCGAGGCCGGACACCAACCCGATTGTCCACGCGATCGCCGTGGAGAGCGTGGCCGCGCCGAAGCCGACAACAAGCGACGCGCGCCCTCCCCGGAGGAGTTGACTGAACAGGTCCTGGCCGATGTCGTTAGTTCCGAGTGGATGCGCGGCGCTCGGCCCTTCCAATGGCCGACCGCTCAGAGCGTGCGGGTCATTGGGCGTCAGGCGGTCGCTCAGGGCGGTCACGGTCAGGATGAGGGCAAGCAGCACGACACCGACCCACAGGCGTCGATCGTGTAAGAGGGGAAAAGGAAAGGAGCGCAGAGCGCGCGGAGGACGCAGAGGACGCAGAGAGAGAAGAATAGTCCTTTCGTCTCTCCGTTCTCTGCGTCCTCCGCGCGCTCTGCGTTCGGTTGGCATCCCTACGTCACCGCATGACGCGGTCGTGGATCGAGCCGCGCGATCATCAGGTCACTGACGACGCCTGCGGCGAGGATGGCGACGCCGTACAACAGGAAAAGGGCCTGCAAGAGCGGATAATCCCGCGACGCGACCGCCACGAACGTCAGTTGGCCGAGGCCGGGATAGGCGAACAGTGTTTCGACGATGACAACCCCGCCCAGCAGCAGTCCGACACGCACGCCAAAATAGGTCAGAATCGGCGCGGCCGCGTTCCGCGCAACGTGGCGGAGGGCGATGCGTGGCTCTGAAAGACCCTTGGCCCGCGCAACGATGACATATTCCCGTCCAAGTTCCTGCTGCACTGCTGCCCGTGCGAGCAGGAGGAACGCCGGCAGGTGGGCGAGCGCGAGCGTCATCCCGGGCAACACGAAGTGGCGTGCGGCGTCGCCCGCACACCCGACGCTGACGCAGTGCCGGAACGGCGAGAGTGCGCCGGTCGTCGGAAAGAGCGGCCACACCACCGCGAACGGGAGGAGGAGTGCCAGCCCGACGACGAACTCCGGCAGGCTGCCGCCGAGCAGCGCCGTTAGGCCCAACGCGCCAGACCATCGGGAGCGCGCGTGCCACGCGAGCAAGATACCGAGGAGCGAGCCGAGGCACGCGGCGATGACGAGTGATCCGCCGGCCAGGAGGAGCGTCCAGCCGATCCGATGCGCGACGAGCGTCCGAACGGGTTGGTTGAAGTGGATCGAGAAGCCGAGATCACCGCGTGCCGTCGCGAGGAGATAGTGGCCGAACTGCACCGGCAGCGGTCGGTCGAGACCGTAATAATGCAGCAGGTTTGCCCGCGCCTCGGCGCTGAGCGCCACCGGGGCATCCTGCCCACCTCCCTGCAACTGTTCCACCGGATCGCCGGGCAAGAGACGCGGCAGGGCGAAGTTGATGACGAGCAGCGCGCCGAGAAGCGTGAGAGGGCGGGCGAGGCGCGTCATGCGGGTGGCAGGAATGCGAGTTTGTTGTCCACGAGCGGAATGCCGTCCATGATGCCGCCCCAGGTGTTGAACCAGCCCTGATAGGCGCTCGGATCATAGAGCCAGTAGAAAGGGCGGTGGTAGAGCGGCAGCGTCGGCAATTCCTCCGCCAGCACGACTTGCATCCGGTTGACGAGCGACTTGCGGCGCGCTACATCCTGCTCCGCTACCTGCTGATCCGCGAGGCGGGTGAACTCGTCGTTATGCAGTGCGTTGCCATCCTCGAAGGAGTTGTACGCCTGATTCGCGTACCAGCGGCGCAGGAAATCCGGATCGCCGCCGACGCCGATATGTGAAGTAAGCGCCATGCCGAAGCGGCGGTTCTTCATCAGGTCGGTGCGCGTCTTCGGATCCGCCGTGATTGGTCGCGCTTCGATGCCAACCTCTTTCAGCATGAGACGCACGATCTCCACGTCGGCGGCAGCCGGATCGGCGAGGAAATCCACCGTGAGCGGCGCACCGTCCGGCATCCTCCGCATGCTGTCAGTACCCATCCGGTAGCCGAGGCTGTCGAGCATCACGCGGGCGCGGGCGGAGTCGTAAGGGTACTGCGACACGTCGGGGTTGTACCACGGGCTGCCAGGCGGGATGACGCCCGGGTTGCCGAGCGTGACATTCCCATGGATCACCCGCTCGCCGATCTGCGAACGGTCGAGCGCGTACGCGACTGCCTGGCGAAATACCTTCTGATCGAAGGGTGGGCGATCCACATTGAAGATCAGGCGCATGATGCTGAAGGGGGGGGTCTGGAGGGTCTGGTAATTCGGCCCTTGCCCAAAGGCTTTCACGACATTGGCATCCATCGTCAGGATCGCGTCCGCAGCGTGCGTCTGCAACCCCACAACGCCCTGTGCGAGCGGGACGACCACGTAGCGCAGTGTATCAATGGTTGGATGGCCGCGAAAATATGCGGCGTGCGCATCGAACTGATACTCGCCGGTACCTTCTTTGTAAGAGGTAAGCTTGAATGGCCCGCTCCCCAGCACGGCATCCGGCCCGGAGAACTTCACCGGGTCGCTCACCGGCTCCCAGATTCGTTTCGGGAGGATCGGCAGCAGGCCCGCGACATTTTCCAGAAAGGGCGCAAAGGGGCGATTGAGTTGGATGCGTACCGTACGCGCGTCGCTCACCTCGGCGCGCTCGATCATGTCGCTCGAACCCCATGGGAAGGTGTGCTGACGATAGTACCGATAACTGAAAGCGACATCGTCGGCGGTTAGAAGTTGACCGTCTTGCCACGGGACGTTCGGGCGGAGCGTGAAAGTATATTCCAGCCCGTCGCTACTCACCGACCAGCGCTCCGCGAGCCACGGGATGATGCCGCGCTCGTCTTTCCACGTCAGCGTGTCGAAGAGGAGGCTCGTGCGCACGACGCCGCCTGGCCCGAGCGGGATAAAGGCGAAGGGTGAGGGATAGCCAATGTCGGTCCACCATGAGAGCGTCAGGCGGCGCGGCGCGCGCGCAGCATTCGTGGGCGCAGGTAGTGTCGAGGTTCTGCCGGGCGTCGATTGGCAACCGGTGAGGAATGGTGCTGTGGCGAGTGCCGCACCACCGAGCGCGCCAGCCTGGAGCAATGTACGGCGCGAAACGCGTGTCGTCCTCATCGCTTGCCCGCCTCCATCCACCCACTCCTGATCTGCCAATTACCATCACCGTGCTCGCCTGCAGCATTCATCATCGTAGAACAACACACCGTCGTTGCCAAACAGTGCTGGGCAATTACTGGGGGTGAGCGAACAGGAATAACAACGGCATAATCGTGAATGGTCCGTGTTAGATCGTCTGATTGGCGAGCCGGATATGGTGGTCCGTGAAGCGGGACAGGTTCGTCTGCTGACGCGGCGTGAGCACGTCACAGACCCAGCCCCAATGCATCGAGACCGTATCGCCCGGCGCTACCGCCGTCACGAAGCCCTTCCCATCAATCAACCGAGTTACACGATCTCGCTGGAGCGCACCGAGGGTCAATTGCCCCTCGTGCAGCACGATCGGGCGGCGATCAACGAGCACATCGGCGCCCTCAATGGCGTGTACCGTGCCCCAGCTGATGCGGCAGTTGTCAAGGGTTTGGAGGACATCGCCATCGAGGTGCTCGGCAGTGCGCCAGACATCGAAAACGTGAAAACTGTGATGCGCGCGTGCGCCTTCCGGCGCTTTGTTCGCGACCAGCGCCATCAGTTTCGGCGAAAGTCGCGTGCTGTATCGCTCACGGAGCGACGCGTACATATCGCGCACTTCGACGTGATCGAGCAATTCGTTGCCGATCCAGTACGCCTCGACCACGCGGTCATCGAAGGGGTCAGCGATGCCATTGCTCCGCGCGATCAGCGCAAGGTAGGGCATCGCGCCGGTGAATTTCCGCAGTATTGTCTCCAGTGGCGGCTCGCGCACGGCAGCGAGCGCGTAGGCGAACATTTCACTGTTGTCGTCACCGCCGCAGTACCGCAGTTTATTGGGCATGAAGGCGTAGCGGATAAACCGATTCGTGCCATCGAGCGATCGGAGCGGCGTTTGCATATCATTCACACCAACCATCTCATACATGGAGTGCGTCCTCCGTCTCCCACATCTGCGTCAGTTCGGCGTAGAATTTGAGCATCTCCTCTACCTGATCGGCGTCAATCACCTCGATCACCATACCACGGTCCAGGAGCACATATTGACCGATGGCGACCTCGGGATGGATCACTATACTGACGCGGACGATCTCTCCTTCGAGCAGTTCAACCGTCGCAGTCTCGCTATCGAGCGAGACGATGCGTGCGATGAGTGGCAAACACATTGCATTCCCCCAGTAGGTAGTAGTCAGTAGTCAGAACTGAATCAGACCTTTCCGACTACTGACTACTACCTATTCACGTGCGCTGGCTCAGCAGCCAATCGGCCCAGGCTGCGATGCCCTCGCCCGTCCGGCATGACACCTCGAAAATCGGCGCGTGCGGGTTGAGCGCGCGCACGGACTCGTAGAAGAAATCGCGCTCGAAATCCACCAGTTCGATCAAATCAATCTTGTTCAAGACAATCGCGTCGCTCTTGACGAACATCTGGGGGTACTTGATCGGCTTGTCGTGCCCTTCCGCAGTGCTGAGCACGCAGAGCCGCAGGTGCTCCCCCAATGCCCAGTGCGTCGGACAAACGAGATTGCCGACGTTCTCCACAATCATGATGTCGAACAGATCGAGGTCAAGCGTGTCGAGCGCTCGATCCACCATGTTCGCCTCTAAGTGACAGTTGCCGCCGGTGTTGATCTGCACCGCATCGCCTGCACCCGCCGCGATCACCTTCTCGGTATCAATGCTGCCGGCGATATCGCCCTCGATCACGCCGATGCGGGCTTTCCCCTTCAGCGCTCCGAGTGTCCTGATCACCAGGCTGGTCTTGCCTGCGCCGGGCGAGGACATGATATTGATGGCGAGCACGCCGGCATCGGTAAACCGCTCGCGGTTTCGCTCGGCTGCCTGGTCATTGCCCGCCAGGAGTCCTTCGAGGATGTTGACAATCTTGACGTTCTGGACACTCATGTCTCGACCTCCATGCTCTCGATCAGTAGTTCACTGCCGTCGTCCGTCACGTGCCCGACGATCTGACAGCGGGGGCACTGGAAATCCGCACCGGATGGCGTGTAATCGGCGTCACAGGTGGCGCAGTGGAATTGCATCCGCGTCCGTCGCACATTCAACGTTGCCCCCTCGGCGATCGTGCCAGGCGTCAGTGCGTCAAAATAGAAGAGGATCGAGTCGTCAATGACACTTGCCCGCTCGCCGATCACCAGATTGATCGCGAGCACCTTCTTCGCGCCGATCCGCTGGGCGTGCGCCTCAACGCTCTCCAACATGTAGGCCATGACGGATAACTCGTGCATGATATCTCCGGCAGCAGACAGTAGACAGTAGTCAGTAGTCAGAATAGAAGCGAATCGTCTGACTATTGTCTACTGCCTACTCGTCACATGGATCGTATGCGTAGGTAGCGTCGGATGTCAGGGAGCTGAATGATTATCAAACCCACTGCTGCGAGCAATGCACCGGTCCACAATCGCTTTTGCATCATGCCCTCCTATATTTTTCTACTACCAACCGTCTCGGCATGGGTGCCGAGCAATTTCCCGACGAGTGACAGGACAATCTGTGCTGCCTCCTCAAGCGCCGCCTGCACCGGCGCACTCAGGCCCATCTGGCCTTCCTCCGGCCCGAATGTCAGCGGCTCGCAACCGACGACGTAGACCGGTGGCGACTGCCCGCCGAGCGTTCGCACCAGCATGAGCACGGTAAGCGGATCAATGCTGTGCATCTCGATCGCGCGGGCATCCGCGTCCGGCAGCGCGGTGAGATCCGGTTCAATGACGGTGAGGGTGCCCGGCGCTTCGCCGCGTGCCATCGTATCAACGAGGATCGCCGCCGCATAGTCGTCCATCAGTGCATAGGCCAGATCGAAGCCACGGATGCCAAAATCCACAACGCGTACATTTTCCGGCAGTGTCTGCCGTGCTAGCAACTGCGCGACTTCGACCCCGAAGGCGTCGTCCCCCAGAAAGATGTTGCCGATCCCGGCGACGAGGATGCGCGGTGCGGTCATGGCGTCGCTCCCGATGGGAGATCAAGAGGCACGACCTCGTCGAGCGAGAAGAAGAAGCGGTGACCGGGCAAGCGCTGCCTGCCAAGGTCCGCCCCCGGATCGTCGTTCACGGTGACAGCCACATGGATGCGGTTCTCGTAATCCTGCTGGATGGATTCAACCGTTGCCTCACGGCCCTTCAGCGCGAGATCGAAGATGTCGCCGCCGCCACGCGGCCACAACTGCACACGGTCACCCGGCTTCAAATCGGTCCCGCCGACGCGCACCTGCTCAAGTTGCCGGATTGCGTCCTCGCCCGTCGTGCCGTCGGGATTCCAGACCTGCTCGTCCCACTCGCTCATTGCTCGTCTCCGTCGTGTATCCGCAGTCCTCGCATCACCCCATGCATCTTCCTGAATTGCTCCTCGGGGATCGCCTCGGTCCGCGCGAGCAGTTCGTGGCCGCGCGGATCGGACTGCTGGATTTCCCGCTTCTCGTCGTCGGTAAGGGTCATGATACGTAACGTGAGAATTTCGTCAATTTCCGTACCGTCGAAGAGGTTCGAGGCGCTTTCCGGCGCGATCTGCGGATAGTCGGGGAGGATAATCGGCGACGAGAGCAACATGCTCCGGTCACCCGCCTCCCCGACCAGCACAGGCCATGTCCCGGTATTCTGGCAGCCCGCGACCGCGGATTCCATCCCTGCGGGAGGATCGGTCAGGGAAATGAATGCGCCACTCTGCACGCCGATGATGGTGTGCGTCGAGATGAATGTCCGGGGAAGCGCCTCCTCCCGGCTCGGTTTGTCCGCCGTCGTCAATGAGGTCAGGTTCTCGATCTGGACTGAAAGTTTATACAGGCCCTTGCCCAGTCGTGCCGCGCTGATCGCGACGACGCCATCAATCGCCTGCTGCGTGCGGATCAGCACGCCGACCTCGTCATCGGCGGTGTTGCGAAGTGGTTCTATTTCTCGCGATGCCGGGAAGTGGATTGGTACGCGCGTCGGTGTGGCGATGAGATCGGCGAGCGGCGGGGTAGCCGCAGCGACGCTCCGTTCTACTGCCTCCTGCCACGGTCGGTAGACCCGATCGCCGACCCAGAGTTCATCAACCAACCTCACCCCCGGCCCCTCTCCATCGCAATGAAGAGGGGTGCCTCGTTCGGAGTGCCGTGGCATTCCCTGAACATCCGAATCTTGCAGCGAGTCACTCCCTCTCTCCATTGCAATGGAGAGGGGGCTGGGGGGTGAGGCTACCTCGCCGACTTCCCGATCGGTCACATGCAGGAATCGGACGCGCACGTTCACAGTGGCGTCGTCGCTCCCGGCGACGAGGCATTCCGTCCGCATCATGCAGGCATCAGCGCCGCGCTGGGCCGCGCTGTACGCCTCGGGGTAGACGCCACCGAAAGTCCATCGCTGCTGGTTTTTTACCGCCGTTTGTCGGTAGGGATAGAGGAGATACCCCTCGTAGAGGACGGCGTCCGCGATCTGCTGCACAGCGTCGAAATTCATCGTTTCATGCCTCCGCTGTCGTGAGGAGGCGGGCAATCACCTGCTCCCAGGTCGGTAAGCCATGACGGGATTTGTACGCGTACAACCGGTCGAAGACATCCTGCGGGAGGTTGAGCCAGGCGCTATTCGGGTAGTAATGGTCCATCATCGCGCGCCACACCGTAATGGGCAGCCGGAAGGTCGCCTCCTTCTCCCACGGCACCTGACCGATCCGCATCGCCCCTTCCGTATCGCGATAAAAGACCGTCCCGCTGAAAAGGAGACAAAGGGGCACCTCGCCCTCCTCCAATCCGTGGAAGTACTTTGTCGCGGCCACATTGAAGTCGTACGTGCAGGGTACGGGCAAATCAACGACGGTACTCCCCGTGAAGGCGGGCACGGTGACTGCGGCGTGCGTCCAGAGCATTGTGCGCAAGGTCTGGCTCCAACGCTCGGGTTCGCCGAACAGGTCAAGGAGTCGCTCTTGTTCGCGCTCGGTGTAATGGCGGCGCGTGACCTCGAATTGGATCTGGCAGCGGAGGGCGATGCTCTCGATCCGCTCATCCGCTGCCGCGCAGGCGACACGCAGATTGAACGACAGGAGCGGGGACGCGGCATAGGTGAGCGGTACCGCATTCTCGACGGTAAACGTTAGATCAAGCATGGGCTTCCTGCCCGATTGGCTGTGAACGCCGCGTTAAGTTGGCGAAAAACGTGCTTATCTCCTCCCATACTTCGGTCCCACCCGACAGTCCCTGCCAATACATGCGCACCAGCCCAACGAGCCGGTAGCACTCATCAATCGGCACCCGGTAGTAATCGTGCGCGCCGCGCACCCGGTTGACGAGCAGCGCCTCGACATCCGGTTCCATCTTCCCAATCGTCGGGTTCGCGCGGATGATCGCTTCCCAGGCATCGGGGGAGAGGAGCGATTCCGTTGGGCCGGCCGGACTTGGGTAGTAGGCCATCATCTTGTCTTCGGCGCTGTTGAAGAAGAAAAACGCCATCCCGACGGGAATGAGTACGCCGTCCCAGATCGCGTCGGTCATCTGAAAATCCGGTAATTCAAGGACGCGACGTGGGATCAGCCGGTATCGGAGTGTTGGTTTCCCCGGCCCGAGCGCCGAGGACTGCCCGCTACCGAGGCTTAGTGCGCAGGCGTCACAGGAACAAATTATCTGCCGGTTCGCAGTGTCCAGTAGGTGCCGGTGATCGGGATCAGGCGGAATCGCTGCGCCGCATAGCTCGCACCGCATCAGCGGCTCGCGCGGTCGCACGAACCGGCGCAACGCCCCAAGCGGCGGGGCGCTATCACCTGACGAGCGAGTAGGTGCCTGCGGGCCACGTTCCTCGCTCATCCGTCCATGCCCATGGCGGCAAATGAGGCGATCGGCACGAAACCATCCGGGGGCATAGACGGAATCATGGGCTGCTCGGCAAGTCCTTCCACCTCGATCCCGGCGACATCCGGCGCGAGGTCCATGATTTCCTTCTCAATCGAGAGTTGCAGCGTCAGCAGCGACGACGGGCAGCCATGACAACTGCCCTGCAGCCGCAGATGCACGACCCCGTCGGGGATGCCGAGTAACTCGACAAACCCACCGTGCGATGCCATGTACGGTCGCACGCGGTCCAGTGCCTGCCGCACGCGGTCTTCGAGTGCGACGGGATGCAACCCGTGCAGGAGGAGCAAATGACGCGCCATGGTGTCGGCGGCGATTTCATTAATAATCGGCTGCCCGGCATCGCCCGCCGCGTCAACGATTTCGAGCATCCGCTCGATGCCGCTCCCGTGCAGTTCGAGGAGCGCCTGGACGATTTCCTCGGCGGTCTCCCGCACTGTCGGGTCGGTAAACGCCTCAATCTCATGAATCAACGCTTCCAGCCGCTCCATCCGCTGCTCGAAGCCGGTTCCCTGATGCATCACACTCTCCCTTCGGTCGCTTTAGGACTAAGGACTAAGGACTGGGAACTAAGATATGGCTCGTTCCCGCTTAGTCCTTAGTCCTCGCTTTACTTCGTCGGCCCGAGGGTCGGGGAGTGCTGGACATCGAGGGTTTTTCCATCGCCCAGATACATATGGACACCGCACGGCAAGCAGGGATCGAAGCTACGGACAGCCCGCATGATATCAATCCCCTTGAAGTTCTCCGGGCCATTCTCCTCGAAGATTGGCGTGTTCTGCACCGCATCTTCGTATGGCCCCGGTGTGCCGTAGGAATCGCGCGGCGTCGCGTTCCATGGTGTCGGTGGGTAGGGGTGATAGTTGGCGATCTTGCCTTCGCGGATCACGACATGATGCGAGAGGACGCCGCGCACTGCCTCGTGGAAGCCACAGCCGATCGCCTCTTCGGGCACGGTGAATTCGTTCCAGGTCTTGGTGTGGCCGGCATGCAGTTCGGCGAGCGCCTGCTCGACAAAGTAAAGGGCCATGCCGGCGGCGTACGCCTGGAAGTAGGTGCGCGCTCGGTCACGCTCGAGGGCATTGCTCCACTGGGGGATCTTCCACTCGAATTCCTTCTCCGGCATCAACGCCGTCTTCGGCAGGAAGATCTTCACGCTGTTTCCGGTCGCCTTGACGTAGCCGACATCCACGATGTTCGCGAGCGCCGTTGCCCAGAGACGGGCAATTGGGCCACCACCCGTGTCGAGCGCGAGATGGTCGCCCGTACGCTTGTCCAGCCAGCGCGGACACATTACCCAGCTGTACTTATCGTCGAAGTTGCGCTTCTGAGGGCGCGGGGTCGTGGTCTGGTTCCACGGGTGGCGCATGTCCACCGGGTTACCGAGCGGATCGCGCTTGACGAACTGCTCGCCCGTTTGCTGCCAGTCATCGTAAAAGGAATGACCGAGGAGGATGCGCATGTTGAGGTTGATTTCCACAAGGTCCGTCGTCACCAGTTCGCCGTCTACGACGACGCCCGGTGTGACGTACATCGCGCGGCCCCACTTCGTCATCGTCTTGTAGTCGTAATCGCAGACATTGGGGTCCTGGAACGATCCCCAGCAACCGAGGAGGATGCGCCGCCGACCGACTTCCTCGTATCCGGGTAGCGCCTCGTACCAGAAGTCGAAGAGGTCGTCATGCAACGGCACGCACTTCTTCATGAACTCGACGTACCGCATCAGGCGGACGAGATAGTCTGTGAAGAGTTGGATCGTGGGCACCGTGCCGACGCCGCCGGGATACAGGGTGGAGGGGTGGACGTGCCGCCCTTCCATCAGGCAGAACATCTCACGCGTGTAACGACTGACTTGCAGTGTCTCGCGATAGAAGTCGCCGCTGAACGGGTTGAGGGCAGTCATGATGTCCGCGATCGTCCGATAGCCGTGGATATTGGCGTTCGGCGCGTCCGTACGCTGCGCTTTCTCCCACACGCTCGGGTTCGTCTCGCGCACCATCTGCTCGCAGAAGTCCACGCCGACGAGGTTGTCCTGATAGATGTTGTGGTCGAACATGTACTCGGCGGCTTCGCCGAGATTGACGATCCACTCGGCCATGTTCGGCGGCTTGACGCCGAAGGCCATGTTCTGCGCGTAGGTGGCGCAGGTGGCGTGGTTGTCTCCGCAGATACCACAGATACGGCTGGTGATGAAGTGCGCGTCGCGCGGGTCCTTGCCCTTCATGAAGATGCTGTAGCCCCGGAAGATGGATGAGGTACTGTGGCACTCGACAACCTGTTTGTTGTCGAAGTCAATCTTCGTATAGATGCCCAGGCTTCCCACGATTCGTGTGATCGGGTCCCAGGACATCTCTACGAGTTTCTTCCCGCCGACCGGCACCTTTTCCTTGACGACCATTATCCGTTCCTTTCGCGGTTCGTCACCGTCACCGTGCTACGCGTTCTTTGGTAGCTTGCCAGAGGTGCTCGTTCCCATCGCTTCGGCTTCCCCGTAGCCGGTTGTCAGCACCGGGCCATTGTGGCGCCACTTCGGTTCCTTGTTGAGCGTATTGCTCGTGATTTTGCGAAGCGAGCGGATCACCGTGCCGTACGCAGTGACGGCGGTCGAGGAGAGTTTGCCGCCCGGCGGTTCGTCCATGAACGGCATGAACTTGTCCGGGAAGCCGGGCATCGTACAACCGATGCAGATGCCGCCGACATTCGGGCAACCGCCGATTCCGGCCATCCAGCCGCGTTTCGGGACATTGCACTGCACCACCGGCCCCCAGCATCCCAGCTTGACGATGCACTTCGGGGAGCCGTACTCGGTGGCGAAGTCGCCCTGTTCGTA
>JBBSFO010000055.1:0-13938 GCA_038238655.1 Thermomicrobiales bacterium
ATGCGGCCTTTGGGAGCGAAGAACTCGATCATGGCGCGGACATTGGCGGGGCCGCCGGGCATCTCGGAGCAGCAACCGAGGCAGAGGTCGAGCGCCCACGCCGGGCTGCCATTGGCGATCGCATAGCCGTGCTTGAAGTCGTCCACGCTCTTGAAAATGCGAGCGATGCCCCCGAGCGATTCCACAGGCGGATCGTCGGGATGGAGGGCGAGGGTGACGCCGGATTCCTCCGCGACGGGCAGAACCGCCCGCAAGAAGTACGTGTAATTTTCCCACATCTCGTCTGCAGAGACGATCCGCCCTGCGGTGAACTGCTCGTCTATTGCGGCGCTGCTGACGACGGCGAACGACCGCTGCTCGGCGGGTGCCGCTGCTGCAACAAGTGCCATGTCGAAGGCAGTGACGTGCGCCCCGCCCCGCCCCGGCGCGGTGCGTGAGGTGCGCCAGACGGAGTTGGGCATGAAGTGATAACCGAGGATGGGGATACCGGCACGGCCCATGTTGCGGATCGTGGTGCAATAGTGCGCGATCTGCTCGTCGCGGCCCGGCAGACCGAGCATCACTTTATCGTAGAAGTGGAGCGGTACATTCTCAATCGCCTCAAACCTGAGGCCATATTCCTCGGTCTTGAGACGGAGGGCGAGCAGGTCTTCATACTCCCATTGGTGATCGCCCGGCAGGGATGAGTGGCCGAGGAGATTCATTTGCACGCCACTGACGCCGAGTTGTTTGGCAAACTGTAACTTCTCGTCGGTCAACTGATTAAACTGGCCCAAGGCGATGCGCATTTGGTCAGCCATGTTGTCGCTCTCCTTCTCGTCCTTCGGCGACCACCCCGGTCGGGTTGACAGGTAACATTTCACATGTTACGTTCCCGCTGTCAAGGGCACGCAATGACGCGATTGATGGGGAGGAACAGCATGTCCGGTATTTCACGCGTTTCGCGACGGCACTTTCTGGGGGGCATCGCCGGAACGGCGGCAGCGGCCATCCTCGCCGCGTGCGGCGGCAGCACTGCGACCGACACGCCGAAGGCCGCGAGCGGCGCGACCGGTGGCACGACGCCGACGACCGGAGCCGCCAATCCGTTCGGCTCCCCCGTCGCCGCGACAGCGACCAAACCGGCCGCGACGAGCGCGAGTGGCTCCGCGCCTGCAGCAGCGGGCACGACCGCACCGGCAGCCACAACTGCCGCGAGTGGTTCGGCGACCACCGGCACGACGGGCACGACCGCGCCAGGGGTTGTTTCGAGCACTGGCAAGATGACCTACTGGGGTGGCCTGATCTTCTCGGACGATGCGAACACTCTCCAGGTCCAGGCAATCAAGGACTGGGGCAAGCAGAACAAGATTGACATTGACGTCGTGATGATTAACCAGAACGAGACGAATGCGAAAGTGGCGGCGGCGGTGACATCGAACACGATGCCTGACGCGCTCGATATGGGTCTCGACTTGCTTCTGCTGCTTTCCAACCAGAACCAACTCGCGTCGCTCGAAGATCTGTATGCCAAGATCGGCAAGGCGCACGGCGGTTGGCTGAAATCCGTGGATACTGCGACGGACCCGAAACTATTCAATGGCAGCCGTAATGGCATCCCCTACGGCACGGGCGGCAACGTTCTGTTCCGGCGCACCGACCTCCTGAAGAAGGCGGGCATCAACGACGCGCCGAAGACGTGGACCGATGTCAGCGACGCCGCCGAGAAAACGACCAAATCGCCGATCTTCGGCATGGGTTTCGCCCTGTCCAATGTCGGCGACGGCAACACGCAGGTGGACGTGTTACGCTCGTGGGGCGGACGTGTCGCGGACGATGCCGGGAAGGTCTGCACGATTAAATCGGACGCGACGAAGCAGTATCTCCAATGGGTGACGGACGCATACAAGAAGGGCTTGTTTCCGCCCGGCGTCACCACATGGGACGGCGCAGGCGACAACAACGCGTATCAATCCGGTCAGGCGGTCTTCATCGCCAATACGGGCAGTGTCTCGATCTGGATGCGGACGAACGATAAGGATTTGCTCGCGAACACGCAATATTCCGCGCTGCCCACCGGGCCGAAAATGCGTATTTCCCCGGGCACTCCGGTGATTCGCGGCATCCCGAAATCGAGCAAGAACGTTGAAGCGTCGAAAGCGCTGCTCGAATACCTGGCGACCAAGGAGTACACGGCCAAATATTATCCACTGGCGATCTACGGCCCGGTTCTCCAGGAAGAAACGACGCTTGATCTCTTCAAGAGCGACCCGGTTCACCTCGGACTCGCCGATCTCGGCGTCAATGGTACCGCGCCCGGCTTCCCGGACGTCAACAACGCGGCGCTTGCGGACTTCAACAACAACTACCTCGTGCCGAAGATGATCCAGCGCGTCGTCATTGACAAGTACGATCTCGACAAGGCGATTGACGAAGCCCAGAAATCCGGTGACGCGATCTACGCCAAATACAAGTAATGAGTAACAAGTACTGAGTACTGAGTACTGAGTACGACGCTGCACAGCCCGGATGATCAGGAGTCAGCAATGGGCAGTCGGGTAGGAAACTCAGTACTCAGTACTCAGCACTCAGCACTTCCGTCACGGCGGGCGTTCTGGACGTTTGCGCGGCGCGGATCGCTGACGGGCTATCTGATGGCCCTTCCGGTCTGCGCCGTCCTTCTCATGCTGGTCGCCTATCCGTTTGTGTACGCGATCTTTATCTCGTTCACAAGTCGGGTCGTCGGCAATGCCGGGCACTGGGTCGGCTTCCAAAATTTCCGCTACCTCTGGAACTTCGTCAGTTTCAAGCGTGCCCTCATGAATACCCTGACACTTGTCCTCGTTTCCGACGGACTCAAACTCGTCATCGGGCTGAGCCTCGCGCTGCTGCTCAACGAGAAGTTGCGGGCGCGCAATCTCTTTCGCGGCTTCATTCTGCTGCCGTGGGCGATGCCGGGCTTCGTCGCGTTCCTGACGTGGCGGCTCCTGTTTCTGCCGATCGGCGGCGGCTTCAATCTGATTCTGACGCAGACCCATATTCATGCCGACATCATTGACTGGCTCGGGCAGCGATCCACCGCGATGCCCGCCGTCATTATCGCAACGGTTTGGCGCGGCTTTCCCTTCTGGTGCATCTCCTTTCTCGCGGCGTTGCAGAACGTGCCGCAGGAGCAGTACGAGGCGGCGAAGACGGACGGTGCGAACGCGTGGCAGCGCTTTTGGTTCATCACGCTGCCGAGTATCCGGCATGTCATCCTCGTCGTCGCGCTGCTTTCCTCGATCTGGACCGCAAACTCGTTCGAGAATATCTGGCTGATGACGCAGGGCGGACCGTCCGACGCGACGATGGTGCTGCCGGTGCTCGCGTTTTTCGGCTTGCAGAGCCAGCGTCTCGGCGAGGCAGCGGCGGTCTCCGTCGCGATTATCCCCGCCCTGGCGATCCTCGTCTTCATTGTTGCGGCGCTGCTTCAGAAGGACTGAACGCGGAGAGGGACTTTCAGCATGGCTTCGATTACGCAACGACGGGCAGGCGTTCAGACGGACGAGCAGGCAACGATACAGAGCCGAGGGCGCGCGCGCGCCGTAGTGACGTACGCGGTGCTTGTCCTCATCTGCCTGATTATCGTCTTCCCGATCTATTGGATGGTGACGATTTCGCTCAAGACACCGCGAGACATCTACCGCGTTCCCTCGCTCGTGCCACATACGGTGACGCTCGATAACTTCCGCACCTTGATCGTCAAAAAGCATTTCCTGACGAACATCCGCAACAGCATCATCGTCGCGACGAGCAGCACGGTGATTTCCGTCACCATCTCCGCGCTGTGCGCGTACAGCCTCGTGCGGTTCAAGTACCGGTTTCGGGGATTGATCGGGCGACTGATCCTCCTTGCCTACCTGACGCCCGCGTCGCTCCTGTTCATCCCGCTGTCGGTGATCGTGGCACGGCTCAATCTCGGCAACTCGTTGCACGGGCTAATCATCGTCTACCTCAGTTTCTCGACGCCGTTCAGCACCTGGCTGCTCATGGGATATTTCCGCGGTATCCCGGCGGACCTGGAAGAACAGGCGATGGTGGACGGCACGACGCGGATCGGCGCGCTCGTCAAAATTCTGCTGCCACTCTCGTTACCGGGGTTAGTCGCCGTGAGTATCTTCACGTTCACCGGTGCCTGGAATGAACTGCTCCTCGCCCTGATCTTCATCACATCGGAAGACAAGCGAACTGTGCCACTCGGCTTGCAGTACCTGATTACCGGGGACACGTTTCTGTGGGGGCCGATCATGGCCGGGGCGGTGCTTTCCGCGCTGCCCGTGATGGTTCTCTACTTCCTCGCTCAACGGTTCATGGTCCAGGGCATCGCAGCGGGCGCAGTCAAAGGGTAGCACCGGAGAGCGAAACCGGAGAGAACCGCAAAGATGCAAAGAAGAAAGAAAAAATGGAATCCACCCTTCTTTCTCCCTCTTTGCGCTCTTTGTGTCCTTTGCGTCTTTGCGGTTCTCCCCGGTTTCCTCTGGGTTCCTGGCTTCAGGGCGCGGTCGTTGCCTCGGTCTGTGCGGCGTGGGAGACGGCATCGGTCTTGATGTTGAATTGGCTCGCGGACCAGACCGGCTGTCCGTCCTTCACGACGATCACTTGAGGCGATTCGTGGCGAATGCCCGTTCGTTTGGTGACTGCCGATGCGATCTCCTTGTCGTGCTCGACATCCACGAGTGCAATCGCACCCTGTACCCGCTCCATCTCGCGATAGGCACGGGCGCTGATCGGGCAGTACGGGTCGTGTTTGAAGAGGATCACCGGATGTTGTTCAGACGACGCAAAGAGCGCGTCCAGCGATTCGGTTGTCGTGATCGGTGTGAAGTGTTCGTCCATCAGGTTGTACCCCTTGCTTGCATTCCGGCACGCAATGGCGTGCCATTCATTGGAAAGCAAGACTGTTGCCATCCATTCCCCATCGGCTCCGTTGGCATGGATCATCAGACGTGAGATGTTTCGCCGCTGTTGTTCACGGATGCGCGTGGGGTAATGGGAAAAGGGCGCGCAATTGGCCCGGCGCGTTGGTCGTGATGCCGGCGATGCCGCGACCGGCGAGGATACCGGCGCGGCGCACATCATCGAGCGTCCAGACGTAGACAGGGAAACCCGCGCGCCCGGCGTGGGCAATGAAGCGGGGCGTCGCGGTACGATGCCAGACATGGATGCCGACGCAGCCAAGCCGCCGCGCTTCCGCGATCGCGGTGTTCGTGCCCTGTATCGTCAGCAACCAGAAAGGCAATTCCGGCAGCGCGGTCCGGGTCGCCTTGATGATCTCAGTGTCGAAGGAGCTGAGAATAATGCCGTCTCGGTCAGCGCCGATGGTGGCGGCGAGGATGTCGGGCGGGATTGATTCTTTCAATTCGAGGTTGATGAGCGTCAATTTCCCTCGCACTGTGGTGAGCGTGTCGGCGAGGGTCGGGACAGTGCATGCCGCGAGTTCAGCGGCGGTCGCGTCACCGATGCGCAGTGGCCGGTCGTGCATGCGCGCGAGCGTGTCGTCGTGGCTGATGACGATCACGCCGTCGGCACTCATGCGCAGGTCGCACTCAAGCCCGTCCGCGCCCTGCACGATGGCGAGGCGGAAGGCGGCAAGCGTGTTCTCCGGCGCATCCGCCGAAGCGCCACGGTGCGCGATAATCAATGGAGCTGAAGTGCGTTGGACACGTCTCATAGCATGGAGCGTATGCCACTTTCCGGTTGTTGTAAAGATGCCAGCGCGCATCACTATATCCATTTTCATCGGTAAGTATCTCGATAGTGGCGGGTATCATCCGTTCTGTCATCGGATTACTGCCACGCGCGGTATGATGGACGTGGTCGAAGTCGCAAACAAGGAGGCACCCCAATGATCAATGCGGAACCGGGGCGATGGCCGAATGGCGCGCGGTGCGCCGTGGTCCTTTCCTTTGATGTGGACGCGGAAACGCTCTGGCTGATCGCGGACGCCGCGAACGCGCGGAAACCCGGTTTGCTTTCGATGGGGCACTATGGTCCGACGGTCGGCGTGCCGCTCATCCTCGATCTGCTCGTCTGGCACGATCTGCGCGCCTCGTTTTTCGTGCCGGGCTGGACGGCAGAGCAGTACCCCGCGATGATGCGCGCGATTGTCGCGGCCGGGCACGAAATCGGCCATCACGGCTGGATTCACGAGACGCCGACCTCGCTAACGCGCGATGAAGAGCGCGCTGTCCTGGAGCGCGGCCTCGCTGCCATCGAGCAGAGCGCCGGTGTTCGTCCGGTCGGCTACCGGTCGCCCTCGTGGGAATTCAGCACGAACACGCTCGATCTGATCGCCGAGTACGGTTTCCGGTACAGCAGCAACCTGATGGATACCTTCCTGCCATACCAGCATCCCCAGACCGAAGTGATCGAATTGCCGGTGCAGTGGATCCTCGACGACGCGCCCTTCTTCCTTTTCCGGCCCAGCGGGGCAACGCGCCCAATCCAACCCGCCGCCACCGCATTGCAGGCGTGGCAGGAGGAATTCGCGGGCATCTATGCCTACGGCGGATTATGTATGCTGACGATGCATCCCCAGCTTTCCGGCAGGCCGGGGCGCGTGCAGATGCTGGAGCGATTCATCGCCTATGTCCGCGCGATGCCGGAACCCGTCTGGTTCGCGACAGGCGCGGAGGTCGCCGAGCACTGGCGGGCGCATCACACATCCTAATCGTGGCAATCTCCTTGCATGGTGGTACCAATGCGGCGGATCGGTGCGCGACGAAAGGATCGGCGGCTGATGGCGCGACAAAAAGAACTCATCGCAGGGTTGGGCGCGGCGCTGGGCGGCGCAGCGTTGCTTGCGGGGACGAACGCGGCGCTCGCGGCTACCGCATCGCCGCTCTGGTCCGTCCTGCCCGGTGATACGAAGCGCTATTCCTGGCGCGACGGTGAGATCAGTTACGCCGTGCGCGGATCGGGCACGCCGCTCCTCCTACTGCATGGTATCTATGCGACCGCGTGCGGCTACGAGATGCGCCGCGTTTTCGCACCATTCGCGGAGCACTACCGCGTGTATTGCCCGGACCTAATCGGTTTCGGTCTGTCGGATCGGCCCGCGATCGACTACACACCTGTCGTGTACATGCAAATGATCCGCGATTTCGTCCAGGACGTGATTGGCCGGTCGTGCATCGTCGTCGCGAGCAGCCTGACCGCCGCGTACGTTATCCAGTTGGCGTTCGATCATCCGGGGCTATTTCGTCGCCTCGTCCTTTCGCTCCCGACCGGGCTGGAGCAACTGGCAGATCGGACGCCAAGCCGGGCGAAAACGGCGGCAACTGCGCTCTTCTCGTCGCCGGTGATCGGCGAAGCGCTGTTCAATGGGCTGGTCTCGAAGCCGAGTCTGCGCTATTACCTGGAAACGCAGAGCTACTACGATCCGGTCGCCGTCACCGACGAGATGGTGACGTATTATCACGCGGCGGGGCACCAGAAGAATGCGCGCTTTGCACCCGCCGCATTCGTCGGCCAGCAACTGAACTGGCCAGTGCGGCATGCGTTCGCGAACCTCACGCAACCCGTGATGGTTGTCTGGGGGGCGAATGCTATGATCGCGCCAGTAAAGTATGCGGGCACGTTTCGCCACACCAACCGTCGTGCTCGCCTCGAAGTACTCGACCGTTGCGGCGCGGTCCCGCATGACGAATGCACGAACGACTTCATCCGCCGTGTTCAGCCGTGGCTGCTACTCCCGGACGAAGAAGCGCGTTGGTGCGAGCCAATCTCCGAGAAGTCTTCTTAGCCCGCAGGCTGCTCGTGTCGAGTCGCTTCCTGTCGCTCCCAGTCGGCTTTGCACAGCGCATACTCGACGTCCCCGTGCTCCTCGCCCTCGATGGAGTACGGCCATTCCTGGTGGAAGGTCCGCACGAGCGTCAGCCCCGCCTTTTCCATCACCCGGCGGGAAGCGAGGTTGACCGCCATTGTCTCCGCGTACACGCGCTGCACGCCGTGCTCGGTGAAGCCCTTGCGGATCAGGGCGCGTGACCCCTCAGTACCGTACCCCTTGCCCCACGCCGATTTACGCAGCCGGTAGCCGAGTTCCGGTTCGTCGGGGTTGCCGCCTTTCGGCGGCCGGAAGTGGAACCACCCAAGGAAGTCCCCGGTGGACTTCTCGATCACCGCCCAGAAGCCATACCCTGCGAAACGCTCGTAGTAGCGGAGGAACGCGGGTAGAACGTCGTTCTGAATCTCATCGCGGGGCGTCGTCCTGCCACCCGTGATGAAGTGCATGACGTCGGGATCGCTGTCGAGGGTGAACAGATTATCCACGTCGTCCTCGGTGAAACGGCGCAGCACCAATCGTTCGGTTTCCAGAAAGACCTGCATCCCCATCCTTTCCTTTCGTCACGAGAGGGCGGGGGAGGCGAGTTTAATGTAGCGCTCGACGCTCATTTTGTTGCGCGAGTCCTCCGCGAGACCGAGCAGGCCGATTAGTTTGGCGGCATCGTTGCCCTCGCGCGCGCGTTCGACGGCCCAAGTGTCGCGGAGCGACTGCGGTGTCACCTTTTTGGCGATCTCGGCGGTTGCGGCGATGCGCTCGACGATCTTGTTAATGGATTGCGGCGGCAGGGGAATCAGTCGCTCCTGCGGATCGTATGCGGCGACGTAGGCGGTGAAGACGGCCGCGAAGGTGGCGTCCGCCGCCAGTTTTCGCTCTTTGTTCTGGTAGCGGGCCGAATCGTAGTAGATGTAGACGATGGGATTCTCGGGATCGGAGAGATCCACATGCTCTTTGCGGATGGTCAGCAACTCGCCGCGCGAAAAGCCGAGACGCAACAAGAGATGTGCGATCAGCGCGGATCGCTCATTTTCCTCTGCGGCGGCATCGAGAAAGCGCTCCTGTTCATCAGCAAAGAGCGGTTGCGGCGTCTTGAGTGGGATGTGCTCGGGGTAAAAACCCGCCGCCGGATTTTCTTTCTCGGTCGTCAGTTTGCACTGGACGATCAGGAACTTGAAGAAGGTATTGAGCGACGTCAGTCGCCGCTTTCGTGTGCTGCGCGTGCTGCTATCGCCGAGAAAGGCGGCGATGTCACGCGCGCTGATCTGCGGGATCGGCTTCGGCCCGATCCGCTCCTCGAAAAGCGCGAGATCGTACGAGTACGACTCAATCGTGTTCTTCGGATGGCCGGATTGTTCGAGGTAGCGGCGAAACCAGTACCGGGCCAGTGTCAATGTCGCGTCCGGCGTCAGTTCCCGCATTAGCGCGACACCGGGCGTCAGTTTCCCGTTGGTATCCACCGTGAAAAGCGTTTGCTGCTCCGGTTGCGGCGTCGTTGGGATGTCCGCGACGGACTGCCTGCTCGTTCCAAATGGGGTCTGTTGCTCGTGCTCCGGGGTATCACGCATGGCGTCACCTCCTGTCACTCTACTCCATACTGTCCGTACACGCGAACGCATGTCCGCATCTTAGCATATCCCACAACATTCTGTCGAGTTGTTTTACAAATTTACGTCATCGCTCATTTGCGCAGAACACGAGCCTGTCGGCATTGCCCGCTCCGTCTCGATCCTGCAAGGAGACGCGACGATGACCGATTACGGTGTGCTGACCGGTGTGCGGTCTGCATGTTCAATCAGCGTTGGCAAGTGGGGGATAAACCGATGTGCGGAGCGGGGGAGGAGTACGGTCACGGTTGTGCCGACATCCACGAAGCTGGCGATGCCGACACGGCCGCCGTGCGCCTCGACGATCTGCTGGACGAGACTGAGGCCGAGACCCGCGCCGTGATGCCCGCTCTCAACACCGCTTGCACCGCGATAAAAGCGCTCGAAGAGATATTCGAGTTCCGTTGGCGCGATCCCCGGCCCTTCGTCGCGCACGCGCACCGCGAGCCATTCGCGTTCCGGTCGGACGGTGACGGCGACGGGTGTGCCCGGCGGTGTATAGCGACACGCATTTTCGACCAAATTGACGAGCATCCGCTGCAACAGCCGCGCGTCGCCTTCGATGGACGTCTCGCCGTCCAGATCGGTGCTGATCGGGTGATCGGGGAAGGAGATCGCTGCATCCGCTGTGATCTCAATCACCAGGTCGTGCACATCAACGGGGCTGCGAAGAATCGGCTGTCGGCCCGCATCTATTCGTGCGAGGGTCAGCAAGTCGCTAATCATGGTCGTTGTTTCGGCGACCGACGCGCCGATCTGTTCGAGCGCGGCCCGGTACTCGCTCGCGCTCCGCTCGCGCATCAGGGCCAGCTCCGTCGTTGTCTGGATGACGGTAAGAGGAGTACGGAGTTCGTGCGCGGCATTAGCGACAAAGGCTTGCTGCTGGGCGAGCGAGCGTCGCACCGGAACCATCACCTGTCGCACCAGAAAGAGGCCACCACCGACCGAAAAAAGAACCACCCCAGCACCGATCAGTGCCATGATAATGCGTAGTTTATTCAAGAGATCATGGAGCGCCGCATCCGGTCGCCCCGTTTGCACGATGACGGCGATGTGCGCGCTATCGTCTTCGCCGATCCAGACCGGTTCCGTTAGGACGCGCGTGCCGCCATTTGAAGAGGAAAGTGTGCGGAGGTCGCTTGCGCCGTCTTCCGCGACTTTGAGGGGGAGCAGAGCGGGCAGGTTTGGCACGCGTGGGGGATTCGGGGCGAAGAGCTGCGTTCCGTCCGGCCTGAATAGGTAGACATCAATCCCCGCCGTGTTCAGGTCCCGCGCGAATTCGAGGGCGTACGTGTCAATCATGCCATCGGGTTTGAGAACGACATTCGCGACATCGTCCGCGCGTTGCGCGAGCGAGTCGTCGAAGTTTTCGCGCGTCCGGCGCGCCTCGACACCATAGGTGACAAAGCAGGCGATAATCCCCGCAATAGCAAGGACGCCGACGATCCATCCGGTCAGGATGCCGCGATTTCGTTGCAAGACGAGCATCGCTCTCTCCCAGCGCATGACGAACGTTAACGACTTAGACTTAATCCGGTAATCCGGGGTGGCGGGCTTTAGCCTGTACCGGACACGGCAGGCTAAAGCCCGCCGCCACCACTACCCAATCAAACTGTCAACATTCACACTTGCGCTACTTCAATCGTCCCGCTCGCAGGCTGGAAATCTGCCCAACGGGTGCCCGGCTATCACCGAATACTGGAACGAGAATACCACGTCTAGGACGCGGTTCGTACCGCAGGCACCCACAGGCTGATCAGGATGAGCGAGCCGAGGCAGCCGATGCCGCCGAAAACGAGCGTTTCGGGTACGCCGATGAAGTTCGCTATGGTGCCGAGAACCATCGAACCGAGCGGCATCATCCCCATCGCGATCATCGTGTACATGGACATGATCCGGCCACGAAACTCGGCAGGGACATTCAATTGGATCATCATGTTCGTCGTGGACATGCTCATCGTCGCCGTGCCGCCGACGATGACGAGCAGGCCAAGCGAAAGCGGAAACGAGCGCGACAACGCGAAGCCGATCAGCGCCGCGCCGAATGCGCCGATGGAGATCGTCAGCAGCAGCCCGCGGTGCGAGAAGTTGCTCAGGGAAGCAATTGCGAGCGCGCCGATCAGCGCGCCGATGCTGGAAAAGGCCAGTAACACGCCGAGGCCCGTCGCGCCAACATGCAGGACATCGCGCTGTACCGCCGGCATCAGTTGCGTATAGGGTCGTCCAAGCAAGCCGACGAGGCCGATGAGGATGAGCAAGGCGGCGACGGTGCGGTTGCCGCGCACATATGCGAACCCTTCGCGCAGGTTTTCCAGCATTGTCTGCTTGCGCATCGTTCGGTTCGGCACGGAGGACATCAGGAAGAGCGCGATGATGACGGCGAGAAATGAGATGGCATTGATATAGAAGCACGCGGCGATGCCGATGAAGCCGAGCAGCAGACCGGCGAGCGACGGACCGAGGATGCCGGTGCCGTTGAACGCCGCCGATTGCAGGGCGACGGCATTGGCGATGTACTCCTTGCCGACGATATCCGGCACGAGCGCCTGCCGCGTTGGGTTGTCGAATGACGCGACCGCCGCCGACAAAAAGGCGAGAATCATAATTATCCAGACGGTGATGACCCCCATCGAAGTCAGAATGCCGAGAATCAGGGCGAAAATGCCCGCCAGGGCCTGCGTGATGATCAGCAGTTTCCGCCGATCCACGCGGTCTGCGACGACGCCCGCGAAGAGCGAGAAGGTGAGGACCGGCACAGCGCGGACGAAGCCGACGAGGCCGAGCGCGAAGGGCGAGTGGGTCAGTTGATAGACAAGATACCCCTGCGCGACCATCTGCATCCACGTCCCGATGTTGGACACAATCATGCCCCACCAGAGGAGACGGTAATCGCGGATGTGCAGAGAGGCGAAGGTGCCCTGGCGCACTGAGGCAACGACGGTCGCTGCCCCGACTGCTGCGCCACGTACCGTCCCTGCTGGTTGCGTTGTTTTGCCGATCATCTACTGCTCCCTTTACCCAATTATCGTTGTCGCCCCGTGTCGTCTCCCTCCGCGAGAGTCGTTACTCCTGCGTTTGAAGACATAGGTTGCCCCCGCGAGGCCAACCGCCGCGAAGCCGACGAGCACCGCCGCGTCGAGCGCCACCGGATACGTCCCGATGCCGACGGTTGGTCGCAGGAGCGTGCAGAGCATTTTGATTATCGTCCTCTTGCCCGCTCCGTTCGGCCCGAGGAAACCGAAGACCTCGCTGGGTCGCATCGCAAAGGACTAGATGATCCACGGCTATACATTCGCCGAATCGCTCGACGGGATCGCGGACTTCGATGAGCGGCGGAACCGTTCGTGCGTCGGGCAGGTCGAACAGTGTGGAGATGGGAGCGGTGATCGTCGTCACAGGCTAGACGCTTCCTTTCGATTTCTCGCGCTCATCGCCGCTTGCGTCGGCGTCGAGCATCATCGCGACATCCTGAATCGCGGCGAGCAGTCGTTTCTTCTGTGTCGCATTGAGATGAGCGATCAGCGTGCGAAGGCGGGCATGCATGATCGCCTGATAGCGAGCGAGGAGTGCGCGCCCATCGTCGGTCATCACGATACGTACCTGCCGCCGATCTACCGGGTCGGGATGGCGGGCGACGAGGCCGCGCTCCGCGAGGCCGTCAATCATGCTCGTCATCGTCGGCACCGCGACATGCATGCGGCGCGCGAGTTGCGTTGTCAGGGCGGCGCCATCCGGGCCAAACGCCTGGAGGCAACGAAGTTGCGGCATCGTCAACCGCCCCGGCCCTTCGGCCTGTTCGATTGCAAGCCGGAGCGAGCGCTGATAGCGGCTAATCGTCCGATCCATCGCGGTGACGAGCGCGGTCTCGAGTTCGCTCGCCGGAGGCTGATCGTCTTCGGTGATCGCAGGCGGTTTAATTTCAATCGCTCGCAATGGAGACTCACAATCGCTAGGACATCGTACTGTTAGTACTTCTAATAATACGGCAGTTACCGAAGTCCGTCAAGGCGGCAATGTGTGGAACGGATCATGCAGACGCGATGCAAATGGGCTAACCTTGTCAGATGGGGTTGACGGTTGATCCGCCCGGTCGTTATTGTACGTACGACGTGGTATGGACATGATGAAGAGCCAAGGGTGGGGAGATGACTGACGAACCGGAAGCCATACTCGACGCGACCACTGAGAAAACAGCGGCAACGGACACGGGAGATGAGTCGCCCTCGCTCGCCGATACCGCAACCGAAACCGAGATACACACCGAGGACGTGATGGCACCAGAGGCCGCAACCACCGACGAGCCGACGGTGCCGCACATCGCAACACCTGACGAGCCGACCGCAGATGGTGGCGATGCTGCTCCCCCGGCGGATGCGACGACGTTTACAGGCGACAATGATGAATTGCCTGTGCCCCCACGCCGGGGGAGTAGCCAGTTTTTCGGAACGCTGCTCATCGCGGCGGGTGTGCTCACAATTCTGCTCACGCTCGGTATCACCGCGTGGAACCGGCATCAACACGACGTCGAAACAA
>JBBSFO010000056.1:0-13802 GCA_038238655.1 Thermomicrobiales bacterium
AAAGCCCGACACCAACAAGATCCTCTCTGATGAGAGTACCGTACGGCATAGCGAGCATCGTGACACACGCGACGAACAACGTTGAACGAATCGTCAGGTCGCGTGTGCCTACCGACACGCTCCGCGACATCTCGCGTTGATACCTTTTCGCCATACCATTGAGCATGGCGACGCGACCGCCATGCCCACGCCACACACGGAGAACGGAGCGAGTATCGTGCACACAGTCCATGGAGCGGAGCGAACGACGATCATTGTGCTTGGCCGAACCAGTGATATCACGAACGGCTTCGCATCAGGCGTCGAGCGAGAGGGGTGGCGGTGGGAGGAAGTGCCAGACATCCTCATGCTCTCCGCCCGACCACTCCCACCACGAGCGGTGATCGCCGTGCCGATCCCGGTCCTGACCCCGACCGCATGCGCGATGATCCGGCACCTGACAACCACCCTTGCCCTCCCGGTCGTCGTCTTCAGCACGGAATGCCACCCAGCAGTTGTTGACGCCGCACTGCGGGCAGGCGCGGATGAGTTCCTGCTTCTGCCGGTGACGATTGAGGAGATGGTCGCACGTCTCACTGCGGTCATCCGCGTCCGCCTGGGAGTACAGGGCGAGCCACGCCGCAGCGACTTCCAATTGGACGAAACGGCACACACAGTATCAATCGCGGGCGGCACGACGATCCGTTTATCGGCGAGCGAGTGTCGGTTGCTGCGGACACTCCTCGCGGCACGAAACCGGCCGGTGGCGCGGGAGCGGCTGGCGATCATCCCGTTACCGCAGTCCGACCCGGACGATCAGCATACCCTCGATGCGATCGTGAGCAGACTGCGGCGCAAGCTAGGAGCGGGCCGGATTATCACGATCCGGGGCATCGGCTACCAGCTCGTAGACCATCAGCAACCGCCGGACAACCTCACCCACCTCCACGCGGCCCGCATCGCGCGAAACTCCGCCGGCGATACCACGCAATAAGGCTCGTTTGCGTTTGCCGGGGCAAAACTGACGGTTTGTTTGGGAAGTCCCGGCGGATGACGACGGATAATGCCGGATTCTGAATGATCCGTCACCGCCCCGCCCCTCATGTGAAGCAAATGTGCCATCAGTAAATGCTATGGTGCTCACATAGGTTCAGTGACGCAGTGGGTGGAAAGTAAGGAGGAGATGAGTAGAGTGAACGTTACCTCAGATATTACGTACGCCTTCAAGCAACAAATGGATTGTCGTTCACGTTGTGCTATATTTCCGCTCGTCTGCTATCTATCTTGACATAGTAGATGTTTTGGTTTAGAAATGGGACGATAAGAGGGCGGAATTCCGCATAGACGGGTTGAATACTAGAGTATCAGAATAGAGCAGTGCGAACCTGAGTGTCAATCCTTCTGTCCTATCAATCCACACCAACCATACACATCGCCCTCGAACCATCGGGACAGATGAGGCTGGGCAACGCACGGCTTTCTCGACAGGCGATTGGAACTCTGCCCGACCGACCACAAGAGAGGGATACACAATGATCACGAAGACCGATGAAATGACGGATGAGTACCAGCGTCACGCTTCCGCCGCTTCGCGAGACATGAGTCGCCTGCAACACACGGCGATGCAGCAGTCGAGAGCAGCAGACCACAATGGCACGCGGAGCGATGTCGCACACCAGCGCTCGGTCCCGCAGTTGGTCGCCGACCGCGCCGCTGCCACGCCTGACGCCATTGCCCTCGTCGCGGGGGCGGACGCCGTCACCTATCAGCAACTCGACAGCCAGGCGAACAAGCTCGGCAACTATCTTCGCGTGCATGGCGTAGGACCGGATGTTGTGGTCGGACTCTGCTTGGATCGCTCCGTGGACTTCGTCGTCGGCGCGCTCGCCATTATGAAAGCGGGGGGTGCGTATCTCCCTCTCGATCCCGCCCACCCGGTGGAGCGTCTCCACTTCATGCTGGCCGATGCGCGCGTCCCGGTGCTCGTGACGCGACAGGGCATCGCTAAACAGCTGGCCGAAGGGCCATGGCGCACCGTCGCGATGGACACCGACCGCTCGACAATCGCCGCGCAGCCCGCGCACGCCCCGGCAAGCGCCGATGCGATAGATGGCAGCGTCCTGGCCTACGTGATCTATACGTCCGGCTCGACCGGCGAGCCGAAGGGTGTGGAAATCGCCCACAATAGCCTGCTGAATCTCGTCTTCTGGCACCGGGATGCCTTCGCAGTGACACCGGGCGACCGAGCGACACAGATCGCGAGCCTCGCGTTTGACGCGGCAGTTTGGGAGCTATGGCCCTATCTCACGGCGGGGGCAAGCGTTCATCTCCCCGACGAGGAAACGCGGCTTTCGCCAGAAATGCTCCGCGATTGGCTGGTGGCGGAGCAGATCACCTTGTGCTTCCTGCCGACCCCTCTGGCCGAGATCGCCATGACACTCGAGTGGCCGGCGACGACCAGCCTCCGCGCCTTGCTCACGGGCGGCGACCGGCTCCACAACTACCCACCGTTCACCTTGCCGTTTGCGCTCATCAACAACTACGGCCCGGCGGAAAGCGCTGTGGTGACGACGTCCGGGCGTGTTTTGCCGACCGAGACCCCGGAGTCCTTGCCCTCGATCGGCCACCCCATCGCGAATATTCAGGTCTACCTCCTGGATGCGGATCTGCGGCCCGTCTCGAAGGGTACGGAAGGCGAACTGCATATCGGCGGCGCGAGCCTCGCCCGTGGCTATCGCAACCGACCCGCGCTCACCGCCGAGAAATTCATCCCAAACCCTTTCGATGCGACGCCGGGCGCGCGGCTGTACAAGACGGGCGATCTAGCCCGCGAGCAGTCCGATGGCGGCATCGAATTTATCGGTCGCTCCGACGGACAGGTGAAGGTCCGCGGCAACCGCATCGAACTGGGCGAGATCATCACCGTGCTGAATCGCCACCCCGCCGTCCGCGCGAGCCATGTCGTGGCCCGCGAGCACACATCGGGCGACGTGCGGTTGGTGGCGTATATCGTGCCGATACCGGGAGAGGTGCCGATCGCCGACGACCTCCGGGGCTTTCTCAAGACACGCCTGCCGGAGTACATGGTGCCCGCTACCTTTGCGCGTCTCGCCGCGCTGCCCGTGACGCCGAACGGCAAAATTGACCCGTCCGCGCTGCCCGAACCGGATGCCGCCAACAGCATGCGTGAAGCGAGCGACGCCAGCCCGCGCACGACTGTCGAGGGACGGCTGGCCGCGATCGTCGCGACGGTACTCGGCCTCGAACGAGTGGGGATGGATGACGACTTCTTCATGCTCGGGGGGCACTCGTTATTGGGCATCCAACTCATCTCACGCATCCGCGACAACTTCGGGGTCGAGTTGCCGTTGCTCAGTTTGTTCGAGGCACCGACCGTCGCGGAACTTTCCGCCCAGATTGAGCGACTGATTATGGCCAATCTGGAGGCCATGTCGGAAGAGGAAGCCCAGCGCTTCCTCGCATGACCGCGCGTACGCGTCGGAAAGATACAAAGGTGAGACGATGACCGCCACGCCAGATACCGCAATACCGCAACGCAAGCGCGACCGAACCCTCGGCTTGTATCGCCTGCTCGATCCCGCAGTGCTCGCCAACCCCTACCCACTCTACGACCGGCTCCGCACCGAGGAGCCGGTGCATTGGGACGCCGTGCTGCATGCATGGGTGGTGACACGCTATGCGGATGTCGTGACTGTCTTGCAGCGCTGCTCCGCCGAGCGGACACCGACCCCGGAACACATGGCGGAGATGGGTCTTGAGGCATTCGGCCCTATCGCACAGGTGATGAAGCGGCAGATGATCTTCAACGATCCACCCGCCCATTCCCGGATTCGGCGGCTCGCGGCATCCGCGTTCACGCCGCATCGGATGGAGGGTTTGCGACAGCACATCCAGGAGATTACTGACCATCTGATGGCCTCCGTGCGGGAGCAAGGCCACATGGACGTAATCGCGGACCTTGGCGCCCCCTTGCCGGGCACGGTGACTGCCGAATTGCTGGGCGTACCGGTCGCCGATCACGAGCAACTCAAGACGTGGACCAATAGCTTCGTCGAGGTGCTCGGTAACTTGCAGCACAACCCCGACCGCACCCCACAGGCGCTCCAGACACTCCAGGAGATGACGACCTATTTCCGCGAGAAGATGCACGCATGCCCGCACAGCCTCAAGGACGGCCTCGTCACCGGCCTGATGGGAGCCGAGGAAGCGGGGGACAGACTGAGCGAGGACGACGTGATCGCGAACAGCATTCTGACGATGGCCGGCGGCCAGGAGACAACGACCAACCTGATCGGCAACGGCCTGCTAACGCTGCTGCGCAACCCGGACCAACTGCGGATGCTGCAAGCCGATCCTTCGCTGATCCCCGCCGCCATCGAGGAGTTACTGCGCTTCGAGAGCCCGATCCAATACACGGCGCGCCTCGCCCCGGACGACATGGAGATCGGCGGGCAGCAAATCCGCAAGCAGCAGGCGGTGATGGCGGTGATCGGTGCCGCGAACCGGGACCCGGAGCGGTTCACTGACCCCGATTGCCTCGATATTCACCGCGCGGAGAACCGCCATCTCGCCTTCGGGTGGGCGGCACACTTCTGCTTCGGCGCACCGCTCGCGCGCATCGAGGGGCAAATCGCCTTCGAGGCACTGCTGAAGCTGCCCAACCTGGCATTAGAGCCCACGCCCCTTGTCTGGCAAGACAATCACGGTTTCCGCGGACTGAAGGGGCTGCGTGTCACGTTCGGTGATATACACACCGGTGGGGTTGGAGAGTGATCATGACCGTCGATGCTCCTCGTCTCTCCGAGGCGAAGGCCGCGTTGCTCGAGCACTATCTCCGTGGCGAGTTGCCGCAACGCGCCGCAGCGCGGCATGGCATTCCGCGCCGCCCGGCAGGGGAGCGCGTACCGCTCTCGTTCGGGCAGCAGCAGATCTGGCTCCTCGGGCAGATGGCGCCCGACCGCCCCGTCTATAACGAGTGCGTCACGATCCGCATGGCTGGCCCGCTCGACCCCGCCGCACTCCAGCGTGGCTTCAATGAGATCGTCCGACGTCACGAACCGTGGCGAACGACCTTCGCGATTGTGGACGGCGAGCCAAGCCAGATCATTCACCCCCCACCGGATATCGCGCTGCCTGTCATCCATCTCGAGCATCTGCCGGAGAACGAGCGCGAGCCAGAAGCCTTGCGCCTGGCGACTGAGGACGCGCGCGCGCCCTTCGATCTCGCGAAAGGGCCGTTACTCCGCGCGCGGCTGATCAAGCTGGACGATGCCGAGCACCGGCTGTATCTGACGCTGCACCACATCATCTTCGACGGCGTCTCGATCTACGACGTGCTCCTGCCCGAACTCGCCGCCCTCCACGATGCATTCGCTATTGGCAAGCCCTCGCCCCTCTCCGAGCCTGCCATTCAGTACGCGGACTACGCATACTGGCAGCGGCAACGCCTGCAGGCCGATTTCCTCGCGGAGCACATGCCCTACTGGCGGCAACTGCTCAGCAACCCGCCGATGCTCCAACTACCGACCGATCATCCCCGGCCGACGGTGCAGACGTTCCGTGGCGCGCTGCAACGTATTGCGCTGCCCAGGACACTCACCGATGGGTTGAAGGAACTGAGCCGTCGCGAGGGCGTCACGCTCTACATGATCCTGGTCTCCACCCTCACTACCCTGCTCCACCGATACGCGGGGCAAGATGAAGTCGTCATCGGTACCGTCACCGGCAGCCGTGATCGGCCGGAGATCGAAAAGCTGATGGGGTTCTTCCTCAATACACTCGTGCTGCGCACCGACTTCGCGGACGACCCGACCTTCAGTGAATTGCTGCAGCGGGTCCGTCGCGCATCCCTCGACGCACAAGCACACAAGGAAGTGCCATTCGAACTCGTCGTGCGAGACCTGCATCCGCAGCGAAATTTCGCCCAGAATCCGCTCTTCCAGGTGCTTTTCACCTTCGAGCCGCCGCTCGCGCCGCTCGACGTGCCGTGGACCATGAGCCAGCTCGATCTCGATGTCGGCACGGCAAAGTTCGATCTTTCCGTCGAACTTGACGACCGGCCCGAAGGCATCATCGGACGCTTCGAGTACAACACTGACCTCTTCGATGAGGCGACAATTGCGCGCATGGTAGGCCACTTCGAGACGCTCCTGGAAGGGATCATCGCGGATTCGTCACAGCGCGTGTCGGCGTTGCCGCTCCTGACACCGGCTGAGCGACAGGCGCTGCTGGTCGAATGGAATGCCACCGAGGCTGATTACCCACAGGAGCAGTGCGTCCATGAGATGTTCGCGGCTCAGGTAGCAAAGACGCCCGACGCCATCGCCGCCGTCTTCGGGCACGAGCGAATCACGTACCACGCGCTCGACCGGCGCGCCAACCAACTCGCGCATCATCTGCGTGCGTACGGCGTTGGGCCGGACACCTTCGTCGGCATTGGTATGGAGCGCTCGCTGGAAATGCTGGTCGGCCTGCTGGCCGTCCTGAAGGCGGGCGGCGCCTATGTGCCTCTCGATCCGGCGTATCCGCGCGAGCGCCTCGCATTCATGCTCGACGATGCACGGGTGCGCGTCCTGCTGACCGAGCAGCATCTCGCACCGAAGTTGCCCGCGAGCGGTGCCGAGGTGATCTGCCTGGATCGCGACCGGGACGAGATCGCCCGGCACCCGACCGATGCGCCGCCTCCTGGGGCCACACCGGAAAGCCTGGCATATCTGATTTATACCTCCGGCTCAACGGGCACGCCGAAAGGCGTGATGATCCCCCATCGGGCGCTGACGAACTTCCTGTGGGCGATGCGCGCCCAACTCGGCGTCACCGATCACGATGTCGTCATGGCCGCGACCTCTCTTTCGTTCGATATCGCGGGCCTCGAGTTGTATCTGCCACTCATTGTCGGCGCACGCGTTGTGATCGTGCCACGGGATGTGGCGAAGCACGGGCGGCGGTTCGCGGCGCTCGTCGCAGCCTCCCGCGCGACGGTCATGCAGGCAACGCCAACGACGTGGCGGATGCTTCTCGATGCGGGCTGGCAGGGTAGTCGCAATCTGCACATCCTCTGCGGCGGCGAGGCGCTCCCACAGAGTCTCGCTGCGCGACTGCTCGGAGCCGGGAATCGTTTGACGAACCTCTACGGCCCGACGGAGACGACGATCTGGTCTACATTGCACGAGGTGCGGCACGCGGAGACGCCAATCCCGCTTGGGCGACCGATCGCGAACACGCGAGTCTACATCCTCGACCGTAACCGGCGACCCGTGCCGGTCGGCGTACCGGGCGAACTGTATATCGGTGGCGATAGTGTGGCATACGGCTATTTGGGACGCCCCGAACTGACTGCTCAGCGCTTCATCACGGACCCCTTCGTCACCGATCCCGCCGCCCGCATGTATGCGACGGGAGACTTGGTGCGGTATCTGGCCGATAGCACACTCGACTTCCTCGGGCGGATTGACAACCAGGCCAAAGTGCGAGGCTTCCGGATTGAGATGGGGGAGATCGAGACGCTGCTCGAACGACACGAGGGCGTGCGCCAGGCGGTGGTGATGGCGCGGGGCGACATACCCGGCACTGAATCGCTGGCGGCCTATATCATCCCGGCGCGGGAACCGGCCCCAACAGTCGGTGATCTGCGGCAGGCACTCGCCACGCAACTCCCCGACTATATGGTTCCCTCCGCCTTCGTCCTGCTCGACGCGATGCCGATGACGCCGAACGGCAAGGTGGATCGCCGGGCGTTGCCGGCACCCGGTTCGGTGCAGGGCGAGCGGGAACGATCGTTCGTCCCGCCGACGACCATGCTCCAACTCCAATTGGCCCAAATCTGGGAAGAGATCCTCAATGTGCGGCCCGTCGGTATCACGGACGACTTCTTCGAATTAGGCGGGACGTCGCTCCTCGCCGCGCGCCTCGTTGACCGGATCACGGACGTCTGCGAACAGTCACTCCCTATGGCAAGCCTCTTTTCGGGCGCGACGATCCGGCATCTGGAGCAGGCGCTCCAGATGCGGTGGGTCGAAGGCACGCATTCCCCCATCGTGCGGGTCCAGGAGGGCGACGCGAAGCAGCCCTTCTTCTTTCTGCACGGCGACCTCGAGGATGGTGGCCTGTACAGCGTGAAACTGGCTCGCTCGCTCGACCCGGAGCGACCATTCTATGTTATCAACCCTTTCGGGACGAACGGGGAGCACGTCGCGCATACGCTCGAGGCGGTCGCGACCGATCATCTCGCGGTGCTGAAAGCGGCCCAGCCCGAAGGCCCGTACCTGCTCGGGGGCTTCTGTGCGGGGGCATGGGTCGCCTACGAGATGAGCCATCAACTTCGCGCACAAGGACACACGGTCGATGCGTTGATCATGATCGAGCCCGGCGTGACGTTCGTGCGGACCAGGATCGCGCGATTCCTGATCAACCGATTGGGCGACCTGCTCAGGCTCGATACCGAGGCGCGGATGCGCATCTTTCTCCTCATTCGCAACGACGTGAAACATCGCTTCCTCACCTTCCTGCGGACAGGGCGCGCCGAGATGATCGCCTCAATCAAGGAGCTGCTCCGGCCCGACGCTCGACCGGCACAGCCAGCCCCCACGCCACCATCAGACGATGCGGCAACGGCGCGCGCGAAGAAGACCGAGGAATTACTTGGCCGATACTCGTGGGCGACCGCCGGATACAAGCCCCAGCGATACTCCGGTCGCGTTGCCCTGTTCTGGGCGACGGAGGAACACCCGAAGCCGATGCGCGACCCGTCAATGGGATGGAAGGCATTCGTGGACGATATTGAAGTACATCCCACCCCTGGCAGCCATTACGCTGTGATCACGACGAATGGCGAGGCGCTGGCGCGGCAGATGCGGCGATGGCTGGATACCGCCGAGCGCGTTGGCACGATCCGGAACGCGGCGGGTGATGGATAGCCACGGTCATCTCTGGCATACACCGCCGACCGCGCTCCCCTTGAATGATAGCGCGGTGCATGTGTGGCGCGCCCCGCTCGATTGCCCGGCGGATCGCGTCGGGATTCTCTTTGACACCCTCGCACCCGACGAGCGGGCGAAGGCGGATCGGTTTCGTTTCCCCATTGATCGCGCGCGCTTCATCGTTGCACGAGGACTGCTCCGGGCGATCCTCGCGCGCTATCTGGATTGGGAGCCGGGCGAGATCGCGTTCCAGTACAACGCGTTCGGGAAACCGTCTTTGCGCGACGAAACTGGGGGAGGCACGCTCCAGTTCAATGTTTCCCACGCGGACGGCATCGCCCTCTATGCCTTCACGCTCGGCCGCGCGGTCGGCGTTGACATCGAGAGTATCCGCCCGGAGATGGCGGGCGAGCGGATCGCCGAGCGCTTCTTTTCGCCGCGTGAGGTCGCCACGCTGCGCGCACTCGGGCCGGAGCTCCAGCCCGATGCGTTTTTCCGATGCTGGACCCGCAAGGAAGCGTACGTGAAGGCGCGGGGCGAGGGCATCACCGGCGCGCTGGACCGCTTCGATGTTTCCCTCACACCGAACGAACCGGCGGCCATCCTGGCAGTCCGGGGGAAAGACGCGGCGCGGCGCTGGTTTCTGCATCATCTCGCGCCTGGCTCCGGCTATGTTGGCGCAGTTGCCGTAGAGGGCGAACGCTGCCTGCTGACGTGCTGGCAGGAGCCAGGTTATCCCTACCCGGAAAGGTTCGTAGGCGATTTCGATGGACAACGGCACGCGTAGCAGTCGTGAAGCAACGAAAACATGTGAGACACGGCGGCAGCGACGCAATCATTGCCGATCTGTCATGGAATATGGCTCAGATGCTGTCCTCGCCGTCATGCCGCACACCGTTAATGATCGCGTGCCAAGCAGAGGATGCACTCGGATACCGGCAGGAAACGCTGGGAGAAAACTGAGATGCGATTAGAAAAAGAGCAGGAATCGGCAATGGAGACAGAACGGTCTGACCATCAGATGCACATCGTTTCGGATCTCAGCATCGCGACCTCCACGATCGAGCAGGTCCATCCGATGCAGCATCCATCGCTCGCCCTCGCGACAATTGATACACCGAGCGCGATGCGGGAGGGCACGTGGTTCTCACTGCTGGAAGCGGCGCAACATCAGCGCTCCGCGCGGTTGATGTACTGCTTGATCTTCAAGCGCTGGTTCGATCTGCTGATCGCCGCACTGCTGATCGTCATCTTCGCACCCGTGATGCTTATCATCGCGGGTGTCACATGGGTGGACACGCGCGGCGCGATCATCTACCAGCAGCGCCGGATTGGGCGGTATGGCAACACGTTTTCGATGTATAAATTCCGCACGATGATCTCCGATCGGCGGCAAGCCAGGCAACCCTATGCAGGCCCGGAGCGACGCAAGGCGCACAAGACAGCCACCGATCCGCGCGTGACCCGCACCGGGAGATTCATGCGCCGATCAAGCCTCGACGAATTGCCGCAGTTGTTCAATGTGCTGCGCGGTGAGATGAGCCTCGTCGGGCCGCGTCCGGAGTTGCCGGAAATCGCCGACATGTATGAGCCGTGGCAACGCCAGCGGCACCTTGTGCTCCCCGGCATCACCGGCTGGTGGCAGACGCAAGGTCGGAGCACGCTGATGATGCATGAGCATACCGAACTTGATATTTATTACGTCGAGAATATCTCCTTCATACTGGATATTCGCATTCTCCTCGGAACGGTGCGCGCGCTCGTGTCGCGGGCCGGCGCATTCTGAGCCACGACGCCCACACGACAAAGGGTCATACACAGGAAGGCTCCCCACCAATGGTCACGATGCATCGTAGTTCCGCGCAAAATCCGGCAGTGGCAGAGAATGAGGCCGATGATGCGGCTTCGAGCGATCTTGCCGCCTACATCGCCCCCCTGAAGCGGCGTTGGTGGCTGCTGATTCTCATCCCCCTCCTGCTTGCGCTTGGCGCGTACGAACTTGCATCGCGGCGCGCGCCATCCTACAACGCCACCGCGACCCTGCTCGTCAACCCGATCACCGGATCGAACGGCACCGCCGCCGATAACATTACCGCAGCGACCCTTCTGACGAAAACGTACAGCGGATTTGTCACTTCTCCGGTCATTCTCCAGCGTGTCGTGACCGATCTCAAGCTGCCCGAAACACCGACACAGCTCGAATCGCTCGTGACGGCGACCGCCGATCCATCGTCGCAGGTCATTCGCATCACGACGAAATACCATTCCGCACAGGGCGCGACCGATATCACCAACGCCGTTGCGGATCATTTTATCGCCTTTCTTGCCGAGCTTCCGAGGGCAGGGGTGGGACAGGGCAGCCAGACGCTGCGCGATACCATTGATAAAGCGCGCAACGAACGGGACAATCTTTCGGCGCAACTCGCCACACTACGCTCTTTGCCCAATCTACCGACAGCCGAAGACAATGCCCGGATCGCGAGTCTCGAATCGCTCCTTCAGCAGGCGCAGAGTACGTATACAGGCCTGCTCGATCTGCAGCAACGCCTGAACCTCACCCAACTGACATCCCAGAATGGCGTGAGCATCGCCGTGCGCGCGGTCGTACCGCAGCGTCCCACCGGTTCGCTCCAGTTGCTCGCGACGGCAGTCGCGTTGATCGCCGGATTTGGTGCGATGGTTGTCGGCATTGTGCTGGCCGAGCAGGCACGCCCGCGCGTGCGGTCGCGCAAAGATATCCGGCGCATCGCGGATCTTCCGGTACTCGTCACTGTTCCCCGAACCGATATGAGCGGTGACATTGCGGTGATCCACGCGCCGCGTTCAGCGTTGAGTGAGGCGATCTACGCCCTGCAAACACAACTCTGGATCGAGGCGCGAGGAAACACGGCCACCACGATCGCCATTACCAGCCCCGGTGCGGGGGAAGGTGCATCAGTGATCGCCGCGAATCTTGCGAGCGCGTTTGCCCAATCGGGCCAACGCGTGGCGCTCGTGGACGGCAATCTGCGCGCACCATCGCTGTGGAAGTTCTTCAAGAAAGACGCGAAACACCCCGGCCTTGCAGAACTCGTCGCCGTCCCGGCGATGGGACTGCGGGACGTACTCACGGACGGTCCGATTCCCAATCTGGAACTCCTGCTTGCGGGGCCAGTTTCGATGATTCCCACGGAACGCCTGACGAGCGAGCGAGCCGAGAGCCTCCTCGCCGACCTTCGCGACCGCGCCGATGTGGTGATCATTGATGCACCGCCGCCCCTTGCGGATTCGAACGGTTTGCTCTTCGCGGTCAACGCGGATTACACCATTATCGTCATACGCGCCGACCGCACACGTACCGACGCACTGCGCAGAACGCTGACGAGTATCCGGGCGATCAACGCGTACCTGTTCGGGGTCGTCTTTTCTGAGAGTAGTCGGGATGGTTCCTCAGCATGAACGCGACCGATACTCACCGTGCGCCGTATGTGGCGGAAAGCGACCGCCGCAATGGCGATTGAAACGCCTTCGCGCATCAGCGGACGACGGCTGAAGAAAGCTCGCCTCGGTAATCTCCTGAACAAAGGCTTTTGGGCGATTTGCGATCAGGCGCTTATTTCTGCGAGTAACTTCGTCACGACGGTCGTCCTCGCACGGAATCTCTCCCGCACCGATTTCGGCGCGTTCGCGCTCGTCTACGCGGCGATTTATTTCTCGATCTCTTTGCAAACGACCCTGGTAACCCGGCCACACAATGTCCTCGGCGCTGCACGGCACGATGCGCAGTATCGCCGCTATACCACAGTGACAGCGACGAGCCAGCTTTGTTTCACGGCGGTGTTCGTCCTCGTCACCATCATCGTCGCGGTAATCGCGCGAGGCGAGGGCTGGGGTATCGCGTCGCTCCTCTTTCCTTTCGCGCTGGCAATCGGCGCCTGGCAACTGCAAGAGTTCACGCGGCGCGTTCTCTATACGGAAGGACGGTTGAAGGACGCCTTCGCAAATGACCTTGTCAGCTACGGTGGTCAGGCGACGGGGATCATCGCGCTTGGGCGCTTCGGGCACCTGACCGGCGCGCGAGCCTTCGATATGATCGCGTTCACCTCCGCGATTGCAGCGGCGTGGGGATGCTGGCAGATCAGGAAGTCATTGAGTTACCGCGACGGATGGCACGCGGTGCGGGAACATGGATTCGCCGAGAACTGGCGGTTTGGCAAATGGCTCTTCGGTGCCGCGCTCGCCACCTGGATCGCCGGTCAACTCTACCCGCTACTGATCGGCGGGTTGATCAGCATCGCGGAGGCGGGTGCCTTCAGCGCCGTGTTCACCCTGATGGGGCCGGCACGTATCCTCCTGATCGCGATGGATACCGCACTGACGCCGGTCGCTGCCCGCTCATTCGCCGAAAAAGGCCAGCCGGAACTGCAATCGTTCGTCACGCGCGTCTTCATCGTGACTGCGCCGATCATCGCCACGTATTGCATTGTGGTCAGCCTTTTTGCGGAGCACATCCTCGTCGCGGCCTACGGTGATCATTATCGCCCGTATGGCTGGCTTCTGGCGTTGTTCGCGCTCAGCTATGCCCTGGATTATCTCCGGCACCCCATTTCGATCGCGCTGGAAGCGCGACGCGCGAGCGCCCCGATTTTTCGTGCCTACGTGGTATCCGGCGGCGTCGTGCTGACCGCCGGTGTCGCCGCAGTCTATTTTCTCGGTCTGTGGGGCGCGGCGCTCGGGACGATTGCAAATAGCCTGATCCTCGGTCTCATGCTCTGGCGCTACTATCGCCGCATCGCGGCAACAACGGTGCGAGACGAACGACCGCCCGGTCTGGAAAGGAATTTCCTGCACCATGGCTGAGTACGCGCTATCGCTGAGCGCAATCCGCACGCGGACGATGCCCCG
>JBBSFO010000057.1:0-13765 GCA_038238655.1 Thermomicrobiales bacterium
ACCAGCGTATCGAGGTGCATCGCCGATTCACGCGGCAATTCTTGATGGTGCAAGCGAAACGGGCGTTTCGATCATGTTGATGGACGTAGGACTTGACACCGGCCCGGTTCTCGCGCAGAAATTAGTACATATCCCTGAGGATACAACAACGGCAATCCTTTCCGACTCCTTAGCCATAGCGGGTGCCTCGCTCCTTGTCGAGACCGCAATGCAATGGGTTGCCGGAAAGATGACCCCATCGCCGCAGGACGAACGCGCGGCGACGGTGACCCGGCTGATCAAAAAAGGAGACGGGCGCGTCCCGTGGGATGCGCCAGCGGAGCGGCTTGCCCGGATGGAACGTGCGTACCGACCGTGGCCGGGCGTCTTTACCTTTCTGGATGGGAAGCGGCTCATTTTGTACGGCCTCCACGCCGTATCGTCGTCACCGCTCGTTGCAACGCCAGGCACGATTGTCTCGCTTGATACTGGCGGGCTTCGCGTCCGCGCAGGCGACGGTGACGTGCTGATCGCGCGTGTGCAGTCCGAGGGCAAATCGCCGGTCGCTGCGTCCGCCTTCGCAAGTGGCCACCCAGGACTCGTTGGCATGCGCTTTGGCGGGGAATCCTAACCCCCAACTCCCTTGCCTCCGAGGGAAGGGGGAGCGAGCCTCCTCGGTAGCAGTGGTGTTCGGGATAGCGCAGGACATTGAGAAGAGTCACCCCTTCCTTCGGAGCGAAGGGGCAAGGGTTAGGATTTCCCGGAGGGCGAAAACGCGTAGCGGCTCCCGATGCGGCATGGTATAAGAAGCGTGTCGGGAGCGTGAACGAAAGGACGCCGCATGCCTCTGATTTTCCGGATGATGCGCTACCTCCGCCCGTATCGGCGTCAGGCAACTGGATCATACGCGGCGCTCATCCTCGCTATTCTCCTGCAACTTGCGGTGCCACTCCTCGTCCGACAGATCATTAACACCGCCATCGGCGCGGGGGATCGTCGGTTTCTGGTATTCGCGGCGGTGGGTATCGTCGTCGTTACCCTTGCGCAGTCTACCTTCATGTACACGCGCTCGTACTGGCTCCAGTATCTGGCGGAGCGGGTAGCCTTCGATTTCCGGAACGAGATGTACCTGCATCTGGAGCGGCTCTCGTTCTCGTTTTATGACACCGCACAGACCGGGCAACTTCTTTCCCGCGCGACGGAAGATGTCAACAACATCCGGCGCTTCTTCATGTTTGGCCTGCGGATGGCCGTGCAATCGTCGCTCCTGCTGCTCGGCGTGACGATCGTCATGTTGCGCCTGAACTGGCAACTGGCACTGCTCGCCCTTTCGACCGTGCCCTTTCTGCTCTGGGTGACGCTCTGGTTCAGCACCTCGATCCGTCCGCTCTTCCTGCGTGCGCAGACGCAGTTCGGCGTGGCGATGAATGCGCTACAAGAAAATCTGGCGGGTGTGCGGGTCGTGCGGGCCTTTGCGCGGGAAGACTTCGAGATCGCGAAATTCGAGCGGGAGGCGACCGCGCTCTATGACCGGCAGATGGACGCCGCGCGCCGGTGGACGTTTGTGTTCCCGCTGATGTCGTTCATCACCGGCCTCGGCATCGCCATCATCATTGTCTACGGGGGGTCGGCGGTCATCCGACAGGACCTGCAAGTCGGGACGTTGCTCGCGTTTTACCTCTACCTCACGATGCTCGCCGAGCCGGTGCGCAATGTAGGGTGGATCGTCAACAACGTGGCGCGCGCGCAGGCATCGGCGGAGCGCGTTTTCGAAGTGCTCGATAAGAAGCCGCAGATTTTCTCGCCCGTAACACCGTACCGACCGGCCGAGGTGCGTGGTCACGTCATTCTCGACATGGTGCAGTTCGCATATTCGCAGGAAAGTCGGGATGTCCTGCGTGGCGTCTCGATTGACGCGCCGCCCGGCTCCGTCACGGCGCTTCTCGGCGCAACGGGAAGCGGCAAGAGCAGCATCATCCAGTTGTTGCCCCGCTTTTATGATGTCACCGCAGGCGCGATATGGGTTGACGATGTGGATGTGCGGGAGTGGGACGTGGAGACGTTGCGGAAGAATGTTGGGCTGGTATTGCAGGAAACTTTTCTCTTTTCGGTTTCGATCCGCGAGAATATCGCCTACGGTAATGGCGATGCGACGGACGAACAGGTGGTCGCGGCAGCACAGGCGGCGCAGGCGCACGACTTCATTGCGTCATTGCCGAGTAGGTACGAAACCTTGCTCGGCGAGCGCGGCGTGAACCTTTCCGGTGGTCAGAAGCAGCGGCTCTCGATTGCGCGGGCATTGCTCCTGAATCCGCGGATCCTGATCCTCGATGACGCGACGAGCAGCGTGGACATGGAAACGGAGTACGAGATTCAGCGCGCGTTGAATATCCTGATGGAAGGTCGCACGACGTTTGTCATCGCGCAGCGCCTGAGTAGTGTGCGGAACGCGGATCAGATTTGCGTGTTGAGTGAGGGGCAGATCGTCGAGCGGGGCACACACGCCGATTTGCTGACGCGCGGTGGTCTGTATACCGAACTGCACGACCTCCAGATGCGTGATGAAGACATCGTAGCACTACAAGGACTGACGACTGACGACTGAGAGGGGATCACGACGGACGACGAAGCACCGACACACGATACTCAGTCCTCAGTCCTTCCAAGGGGAAAGGGTTTCACGCGCCGATGATGAATTTTCAGGGCGATCCCGACGACTTGCTCGGCAAAGCCTTTGACACGCATACCGCCCGGCGATTGTTCGGGTTCCTGCGCCCGTATCGCTGGCAGGTGCTGCTGGCGTGCGCGGCAGTGCTTCTCGGCACATTCTGCGATCTCTCGTTGTACTGGTTGTTCGGGCGCGCGATAGACAAGGGTGTCAGTCACGGCAGTTACGCGACGCTGTTCGGGATCGTCGGGCTATTCCTCGGCGCGCTGGCGATCGCGTTCCTTTCCCGCTGGTTGCTCTTTTTTCTGATGGCGCGCGTCGGCAATCGGGTGATCTTCGACTTGCGCGCGGCGCTGTTCCGGCACATGCAGGTGCTGGGGCTGAAGACATACGACCGGATGGGTATCGGCCGGATGATGTCGCGCATTCAGAATGATGTGACAGTGCTCGAAGATTTCCTTTCGACCGGAATGATCAGCGTGCTTTCCGACCTCCTGACGCTCGTCGGCGTCGTTGTGGCGATGTTCGCGCTCAATGTGCGCCTCGCACTGATCTCGTATACTGTGCTACCGCTGATGTTTATCCTGATGTACTTTTGGCGCAAGCGCGCGATCCAGACCTACCGCGCGACGCGCATCGCGATCAGTCGAGTGACCGGGAACTTTGCGGAGAACATCAACGGCATGCGAGTCGTGCAGTCATTTGGGCGCGAACATCGAAATTTCGCGGGTTTTCGTGTCCTTAATCAGGACAACCTCGAAGCGAACGCGGACGCGGCACGGCTCTCGGCGTTTCTTTTCCCGGCCGTCGAACTGCTTAGTGCACTGGCGACGGCGATCGTCCTCCTATTTGGTGGCCTGCGTGTCATCGGCGGCGGCATGACAGTCGGGGCGCTCATCGCGTTCCTCGGCTACGTGACGCGTTTCTTTCAGCCGGTTCGGACGTTGTCGGATCGCTACAATACGCTTCAAGCCTCTACCGTCGCGGCGGAACGGATCTTCGAACTACTGGATGAGCAACCGGAAGTCGTGGACGCGCCCGGAGCCTATCCACTGCCACCGATTGCGGGCACGATTGTGCTCGATCATGTGACCTTCGGGTACACGACGACGCCGGTCCTGCATGATCTGAATCTGACGATCGAGCGCGGCAAGACGGTCGCGTTCGTCGGTGCGACGGGTGCGGGAAAGTCGAGCTTGGTCAATCTCGTGCCGCGTTTCTATGACGTGCGCGAGGGTGCGGTGCGGATTGACGGCTACGATGTCCGCGATGTGCAACTCGCGACCCTCCGCAGCCAGATCGCGGTTGTCCTGCAGGACCCCTTCTTGTTCGCTGGGACGATTGCCGACAACATTCGCTATGGGCGACTCGAGGCGACGGACGCCGACGTCGAAGGTGCGGCGCGGTCGGTCGGGGCACACGGCTTCATCGCCCAACTGCCGAGCGGCTACGCGACCGAGATTCAGGAGCGGGGCGGCGGGTTGAGCGTTGGTCAGCGGCAACTCATCGCGTTCGCCCGCGCGCTGCTCGCCGACCGCCGGGTCCTGATCCTCGATGAAGCGACAAGCAGCGTAGATACCCAGACCGAACGGGTCATTCAGGAAGCCTTAAAGCGCGTGCTGGCGAACCGCACCGCGCTCGTGATCGCGCATCGCCTCAGTACTGTCGTGGATGCGGACGAGGTCGTGGTGCTCGATCAGGGGCGCATCGTCGAACGCGGAACGCACCGGGAATTACTGGCGCGACGTGGCTTTTACTTCAATCTCTACGCGATGCAGTTCCGCGCCCGGGATGAAAGCCGGGACGGCCGCGCGGCGGACTAAAACAAGGACTGAGGACTGAGCGGGGACGGCTCGGACATCCGCTGCAACGATCGACAGGCGCAACATGATTGACGAACAATGCCGGGAAAGTAGGCAGCGGCTACGGAACCCTCAGTCCTCAGTCCTCAGTCCTCAGTCCTCAGTCCTTCTCCAAAGAGCGTCAGTTGTTGGTGCCGGACGCGTTGCCAGATGGGGCCGACGACGTGACGCGGTAGCGCGGAGACGTTGGCATGATGAAGGCCAGCTGCGTTTAGCATGCCTGTTACAGTTGCGACCGCGAGTTGCGGGGTATTGTTATTGACGGACAGGTGCGCAAGCCAGACATCGCGCGGACGGTCGTTGGCGAATCCCTGAACGAGCAGTTCGCCGCAGTTTTCGTTTGACAGATGGCCGCCCCGCCCCTTGATCCTCGTCTTAAGGAACCACGGATACGAACCGGAATCGAGCATTGCCTCATCGTAGTTCGCCTCGATGACGACGAGGTCCGACGCGCCGACCGCACTGCGGACCCGGTCTGACGCGCCACCGAGATCGGTGAAGAGAGCGACGGTGCAGCCGTCCGCTTCGATGATGAACCCGTAGGTCGCAGCGGCATCGTGCGCAACGCGGCACGGCGTCACCGTGATGTCGCCGACGGACCACTGGCCATCGGGATCGAAGGTATGGGTCACGACATCGCCGAGCCATGTCGCCTCACGAACAAACTCGGGGCTGGCGATGACCGACAGGTGATAGGTCTCGCGCAGTGGCCGGACGGCCTGCGTGTGGTCCGAGTGTTCGTGCGACAGGATGACTGTTTCGATCTCATTGGGGTGGATGCCAAGACGCGCGAGGTTTTTGCACAGTCGGGGATACGGGACGCCGCAATCAATCAGGATTGTTCGGTTTGCCGCGCTGCGGATCACGGTCGCATTTCCACTACTGCCGCTCCCCAAACTACAAACGAGCACCCATCACTCCTCACGATCGGGTAGCGCCGGAAGCCGAATGTCCCGAAACTGCCGGTTCGGTGGTATGGTATCAAGGGCGTTCGTTCAACGAAAGAGAGATTCCGATGGTTTTTGACTTCGGCGGTCGGCCGCAGCCTCTGCGGCCGGAACGACGTGAGCCCTCCGGCACGAGTGGCGGCGCATCGGGTGGGTTGCCGTCATTTGGGTCGGGTGATCGCCCATGGTGGCTCTGGCCGGCGGCGGTGCTCGCCGCGCTGGCACTGATCGTCATCGTACTGCTGACGACGGCCGGGTTCTGGGCCAATCTCTGGTGGTTCTCCAGTCTCGGATTTCGCGATGTCCTCGTGACGCGGTATGTTGCGATGATCCTTTCATTCCTTGTCGGCTTTGTCGTCGCGGCAGTTTTTATCGGGACGAATCTCGCCGTCGCTTTGCGGTCGGATGGCGGGTTCGGCCTTACCGTTGGTGATGTGCGGATCGGACGACGGCTCAGTTTACTCGCGCTGGTTGGTGTGACAGCCGGATTGAGCGGGTTGTTCGCGATCTCGGTCGAGTCAGAGTGGGAACTGTTTCTCCGTTTCCTCAATCGCACACCATTTGGCCTTTCGGATCCGCAGTTCCACCGGGATGTCTCGTTCTACGTCTTCACGCTTCCTGTATTGTCGTTCTGGCGATCGTGGGCGATGTCGCTGATCATTCTGACTGCCATTGCGGTCGCGGCGGTCTACGCGGCCAAACTCGGCGTAGATCTCGCCGCCGGGCGATTCCATCTGCCGCCGCACACGCGCGCGCACCTGTCCCTCCTTGGCCTGATTTTTCTGGTTGGCATGGCGCTCGGTTACTGGCTCAATACACGCGAGCTTGTGTATTCAACGCGCGGTATTGTCGAGGGCGCGTCGTATACCGACGTGCACGCGCAGATCCCAGCCAATTACATCTTGCTCGGCATCTCGCTGGTCGCCGCAGTATTGCTCGGTCTGAACGCATTTCGTCGGCAACTACCGCTATTTTTCGGCACGCTTGGCGTATGGGCAGTCGCGGCGGTGCTGATCGGGTCCGGGTATCCGGCGGCGGTGCAATCGGTGAGTGTCCGACCGAATGAACTCGGCAAAGAACGACCATATATTGATCGCAACATCGCGATGACGCGGCAGGCATTCAACATTGACCAGGTGGATCGGCAGCAGTTACCCGGTATCGGCGATCCGACACAGGCGGGCCTCGATGCAAACAAGGCGTCTATCTCCAATATTCGCTTGTGGGACGACCGCGTTTTGCTCCAATCGTACCCGCAGTTGCAGCAAATCCGGCAGTACTATGCGTTCAAGGACGTGGATATTGATCGCTACCGTGTAGACGGTCAGTACCGGCAAATCATGCTCTCGGCGCGCGAACTCGATTCGACCCAGCTCGCAGCGCAATCCCAGACCTGGCAAAACCGGCATCTCATTTATACCCACGGCTACGGCGTCGTCGCGAGCACCGCGAATGAGGTCGTTGGCGGCGGGAACCCGAATATTATCCTCGGCGATATCCCGCCGCGCGGGCCGAGCGATCTCCAGGTGCAGGAGCCGCGCATCTACTATGGCGAAGTAACCAGCGATTACGTCTTTGTGAAGACAAACCAACCCGAATTCGACCGACCGTCGGGAACGGCCGCGCAATCACAGGGTGAATACACGACATATAGCGGCGGTAATGGCGTCGCGGCGGGCAGTTTCTTTCGGAAAATGGTGCTTGCTGCCTATCTTGGCGAGCCGAAGGTATTGCTGAATGGCGACATCACGGGGAATGCCGAGGTACTATTTCGCCGCAATGTCGTGGAGCGTTTGCATACCGTTGCGCCGTTCCTGCGCTACGACAACGACCCCTACCTCGTCATTATGGATGGTCGTCTCGTCTGGTTGAACGACGCCTATACGATCACCAACCGCTACCCGTATGCAACGCAGTTCAATGGCAGTGGCAAAGTGACGGGTGGATTCAACTACATTCGGAACAGTGTCAAAGCGACCGTGGATGCGTACGATGGCACGGTTCGCCTGTATGTCGCAGACGCATCCGATCCGATCATCCAGACCTATCAAAAAATTTACCCCTCGCTCTTCGCACCGAGTGGGTCCGCATCGCCATCGCTCCGGGCGCATTTCCGCTACCCTGAAGACTACTTCAACGTTCAAACAGTCATGTACACCCGCTACCATGTGCAGGATGCTCAGGTCTTCTACGGCAGTGAGGATCAATGGGCGATTGCCAACGAGCAGGTGGGTGAGAAGAAACAGGTGCAGCAAATCACGTCCTACTACGTGCTTGTCCGGCTACCGGGCCAACAACGCGAGGAATACGCGCTCGTCCGCCCGTTCACGCCCGGCGGTGGGACGAACAACCGGCAAAATATGGTGGCCTTTCTTGCCGGTCGATCAGATGGCGAGAACTACGGCAAACTCGTTGACTATGAGTTTCCGCGGCAACTGACGGTGCAAGGGCCGCAGCAGGTCGAGGCACGCATTAATCAAGAACCAGACATATCCAAAGAGATCACGCTCCTCGATCAGGCCGGATCGCAGGTGATCCTCGGGAACTTCCTCATTATCCCGATTGAGAACACGCTGCTCTATGTCGAACCGCTCTATGTGCAGGCGACGAACAGCCCATTCCCGGAGCTGAAGCGCGTCATTGTAGCCTCGCAAAATAAAGTGGTGATGCGTTCAACATTGGACGAGGCGATCGCGGCGTTGGTCGGTTCGGGCACGCCGGGTACGACCGTTCCGACAACGATCGGCGCGGCTCCGGGACCAACAACGCAGCCTGCGACAGGCGGAACGGATACGACTCGTGCCGCTGAAGCGTTGAGTCATTACCAGCGAGCGCAGGATGCCTTGAAAACCGGCGACTGGACGACCTTCGGTAACGAACTCGCGCAGGTCCAGCAACTCCTTCAGCAGATTGCCGGTCCGACAACGACCGCCCCTGCTGTGTCACCGGTAGCAACACCTGCAGGAGCTACCCGACCCGTTCCCAGCGCCACACCGCGCCCCTAGGCGGGGGAGGGAACCCCAATGAAGAGGGCGCGACCGACACGGATGTGGGTCGCGCCCTCTTCGATGGCGATAGGGAAGTCGTTCGACATGCCCATCGAGAGGATCGGGAGAGGATGAGCGGGAGAGGTTTGGCCCAGCCGATCCCGCAGTTCCCGGAGCGCGCGAAACGCCGGACGTGCATCATTGGGATCGCTGACCTGTGGGGCAATCGTCATGAGGCCGCACAGGCGGAGATTGCTACATTCACTGATTACATATCCATAAAGCTCACTCGCGACGTTTACTTCCGCCCCTTGCTTTGCAACGTCGCCCGCTGTGTTGATTTCTAGTAACACGTCTTGTACCACTCCCTGACGGGCCGCTTCGCGCTGAAGGGCATCCGCCAGGGCAGTACGGTTGACGGAATGGATCATGGTACATAGGGTTACGACATCGCGTGCCTTGTTGGTTTGGAGATTACCGATCATGTGTAGTCGTACGGCATCGGGGAGGGGAGGGTGGGAGCTCCGCCGTCCGAACTTCTCTACCGCATCCTGCACGCGATTTTCTGCGATCTCGTGGACGCCTGCGGCAATCAGCGCGTCAGCCACTGATCGGTCCACGTTCTTGGTCACGCCAATAAGTGTGATTGCCTCGATTGCGCGACCCGCGCGGAGACAAGCGGCAGCGATCTCGCCGCGCACATGGGCAACGTTTTCCTCGACCGTGGTAGCAAGCGACATGCGGGTCACTCCTCGATTGAAAGCAGCACTGCAAACCGGCCTTCATTTTCGCCGTAACATTGGGCGTATCGGTGAGAGAAGAAGCGATCCCCGTGCTCGAACGTACATATCCGTGTACGATACAGACACTCCGCTGCAATTCCAGCACGACAAAACTGCACGGCATTCGCTTCCCAAAGATCGAGATGTGTGTCGTTCGTTCGGATTTTGGTGTTTGAAGTTCGAGGCACGCACAATGAAGTCGGCTGTCCTCCGCGTCCTACACTTCGAACTCCGGATTCCGAACTCTGACCTTTAACGATCAGATCGTCGGTCGGATACGCAGAACGGAATGCCGTGACGACTTCAGGACCAACCGCGTAGACACGCGGCCCGATGCTTGGGCCAATGACGGCGACCATGTCGTTCGGTCGGCTGCCGTACGCTTCGTGCATTGCTGTGACAACGCGGTTTGCCATGCCCGCGAGCGTGCCCCGCCACCCAGCATGGGCGAGGCATACCACACGCTGCCTGATGTCCACAACGATGAGCGGGACACAATCGGCGAAGCACATCATCAGGGCTAGCCCCGGTGTTGCGGTCATCAGTCCGTCCGTCGCGGCGATGATGGTCTCGGGGGCACGTATGCCCCTGCCCGCGTCACGCCAGTCCACCGACCGTATGGCGGTGCTGTGGATGAGTCCACTCACTACTGTCTGATCGGGCGTCCTGCCGATTGTCGCGAGCGCGTGTGTGCGGTTTGCAACGATCCCAGCGGGGTAGGCGGCGCCCGTCGAAAAGCTCATGTCGCCACCAAGCGGTCGCGCGGCGTCCCGCGTTGTTATGGCATGCCGCAGCCACGGGATCGCTGCCAGCACAGGCAGAGAAACGATAGAAGGGGTTGTCACGGCGCTACGTACCGCCCTTGCGGGCGTAATCGAGCAGAATACGATCAATCAAGTCTTCGACAGGTGCGAGATCGTCCGTGAATATCTGCGTTCCGGGTGCCGCCTCGCGCACGTGGCCATCCTTGATTGCCGCGTCTCCGAGAGTAACAAGCGCGGATGTGGGATCGGTCAGCCGGACGGCATTGATGTTCGCTGCGAAGTTCGCAAGCGATGCCGGTCGTTTTGTGCCGATCACCATCGTGTTAGTAAAAGCAGGTGTATCAATCAAGTAGACGTTGGGGAAGACCGACCGCATCGTGTCACTGATCACATTGACGAGGCGATAATCGGTGTTGGAGCGCCCGGCATTGACGATAAACGTGCCGTTATCGTTCAGGTGATTGTACGCTTCGCGGAAGAACTCCTGTGTCGTGAGCTGGAAAGGGATATACGGTTGATGATAGGCATCCGCGCCAATGACATCATATTTCTTCTCTGTGGTACGCATAAAATACCGACCGTCCTGCACGATCACATGGACATTCGACCCGTCGAGATTGAAGAATTCGCGTGCGACATCCACGATCTTCGGATCAATCTCCACGCCATCTATCGTGACTTGCGGGCCGTAAATCTGCGTCATGCGTTGCGCGACCGTACCGCCGGCGAGGCCAATAATGCATACATCTTTGATCGTCCCCGGTCGTTCATTGGCGACGAAAAATGGGGCGACTGCGAAGTAATCCCACGGGCCATTACTGAGCGGCTGCGCGGCGGCATTCGGGTAATAGAGCGAATGGATGGCATGGCCCTCGTTGAGGTAGAGTTCGTTCGCGCCATCGGCGGGATTTCGCCCGACTTGGATAAAGTTGTATGCCGACTCCCCCTGCCAGATGACCTCACGCCCACCCTCGACCGGGCGGACGAAACCGCGGTGCCCAAATCCGGCGATGCCGAGCATAACCACCAGCAGGATAGATACCGTAATTAACAATCGAGCGCGCTCGTGGGTGCGTGGCGCGCGGACGAGGCCGATCAACGACGCGATGAGCAGCACGATGGCGAAAAGGTAAAACGTGCGGAAGGTGCCGATCCGGGGGATAAGCAGGAACGTCGGTACGAACGTCCCGACAATGCTGCCGACGGTGCTCAGGGCATACAAGGAACCTGACGTGTTCCCGGCACCCGCAACGGATGCCAGTGCCAGCCGGATCGCAAAGGGCGACACACAACCAAGTAGGGTGACGGGGAGCGCGAATAGGATCAGCGTGCCAACGAGCGAGCTGTAAAAACCGCCAAGCGAAACGGCAGCGAATGCAGACAGGCTTTTGGCGAGAATCGGCTGGGCCAGCAAAGGAATGAGTCCCGTGATAAACGCGGCGATCGCAGTGATCGCATACAACAGTGAAAGGTGTGGCCACCGATCGGCGATCCGACCACCGACCGCGTAGCCGATCGAGAGGTAGATAAGCGTCAGGCCGATCAGATTTGCCCAGATGAAGAGCGAGGTGCCGAAGAATGGGGCAAGGAGCCGTGATGCGGCCAACTCGATGCCAATACTCACTCCGCCGCTGACGAAGACAACGACGCGCAGATACCAATCTACCTGTGTCGTAGCCGCCGCGTCGTCCGACGCGACAACTGGCGAGTCAAGCGTTCGAGCCAACCGGGGCCTCCAAAGTAGTAGGAAGTCAGTAGTCAGTAGTCAGCGGGCAAGAGACCATCAAACAAGGCGGAGTATAGCACAGCAGCTTTGGGCACACTGCCGCGCATTTACTGACTCCTGACTCCTACGTCTTCGTTTCTGCTACCATGTGGACGAATGACGATGGATGCACTATAGAAATGAGGACGTGCGTGGAAGATTACAAGGACTTACTGATCCAGATCATGCGGCTCGCGGACCGTGTGACGCTCGCACGGTTAGGCTTGCTCACAGAGATCGCCGTGGATGGTGACGACGCAAAGGCGGGCGTGATGAAGTTCGCCCCGGCGATGAGCGATGAATGGGAAAAGTACCCCGCGTATTTCCGCCAAACGTTTGGCTACATCGCCGCATCAGTGCGGGACGGTTACGCGACACTCGATAGCCCGGCCCGCCCGGTCGAGGTCGAATAGCGAATTTCGAGCTTCGAACCTTCTGTCGCATAAGGAGACTTAAGCGACAAAGATTTGTGTCCAAGAGACTGTTCGTTCCCCTTCGACGTTTTTGCCGACTATTGGGACGGCGCAATATCCTCACGTTCCTTTCACCTAGTTGACAGAATATCGTAACCGCACGTACAATGTGCTACGTATGCTTCGTTCGTACAAGCGCCCACAGCGCGTATGTTGCCGTAAGGGATTCGGGGAGGAACGTTCAGATGGCCGACACGTCACCGTTTCAAGAGACGATCGACAAGAACCTCCGTCTCGTCTACAGCCAGATGCATCGCTACCATCTCAAACTGTTCGGCAAGGCACCGGATGCCGTTTCAGTCGAGGGATTGCGAGAAGGGCCGCTGGGTCAGGACCTGTATCATCTCGGGCGGTTAGCGCGCGGCGAAGAGCAAGCGAATCAGGATGAAGTCTTCCGTGCGGTAAATTCGGTCCTTGAACTGCTCTTCTGGCCCGCCGGCGAAGATCAGTATCAGGTTCCCCGCTCCTTCTGGGAGGAGCCGCTCGGCAAGATGCTCTCGCAGGCAAAGCTGCGCGCCGTGGACGCGAGTGAGTTGATGAGCATCGGCAACGCAGCGCAGCAACTTGGCGTCACCCGCCCGACGATTTATCGCTGGATGGACGACCACACGCTGAATTACGTGCGCGATGAAATGAGCGGTCGGACATTTGTTTTCCGCCACGATGTTGACCAACTTCGCGAGGAAGCGACGCGCCTTACTCACGATCAAATCCTGCCACGCGGCGTAGACGATGGCTACGCGCGGATGGAGCGGGACGAGATTCAGTAGCGCATTCACAGTTAAGTGTCCTACGGCAGCATGCCTTAAACGAAGAATGCCGGTATCAATACCGGCATTCTTCGTTTAAGGCATGCTGATTTGTCCCGAATAGCGAACGGCTCCCCTACTCTACTGGCACAAGTTGCGTGACGCCGGGGACTTGCTGGCGGAGAAAACGCTCGATGCCGTACGTCAAGGTCATTGTGGACATCGGACAACCGCCACACGCGCCGTGGAGACGCACCATCACGACGCCGTCATCGGTCACTTCCACCAGTTCAAGGTCGCCGCCGTCCGCTTGCAACGCCGGGCGCACCTTGTTAAGTGCGACCAACACTTGGTCTTTCATTTACTGCTCCTTCCGAGGCGCTTTGGCCTCGACCTGTCGGCGTTCAAACGATCGCCGACACGATGATCCTACGTTTCCTTACCCGGCGCGTCAAGCATGGCGCGCCGGTTCCGCCGACGATCCAGATACCCTTGCAAGATCAGTGCGGCAGCCCGCGCATCAAGTGTCGTCCTGCCTGATCTCTCGTGTGATTTGCCACGCGATCGACCACGCTCTTCATGAAACGTACGTAGTGCTTGGGTTGTCGTCAATCGCTCATCTATAAGGGATATGTACACTTTACGAACGATGAGCGCCTCGCGTAGCTGTGCGACGAATTGCTCCGTCCATTGGGCTTGAACACCGTGCTCGCCTTTCATATTCCTTGGTAGGCCAATGATAACGCGCCGTACTGCGAACCGATGCACCATTTCAGCAATCGCACGAAT
>JBBSFO010000058.1:0-13534 GCA_038238655.1 Thermomicrobiales bacterium
AGCGACAGCAGATGACGCGGCAGCCATTGCCGAAATCTACAATCAGGGTATCCGCGCGCGAATTGCGACGTTCGAAACCGAGGAACGCACCACCGAAGAGCGACGCGCCTGGCTCGCCAGTCACGACGCACGCCATCCCGTCATTGTCGCGACGATCATGGAGGACAGCGAGGAACAGGTCGTCGGTTGGGCAGCGACCGACGGATACCGGACACGCGCTTGCTATGCCGGTGTGGCCGAATTCTCCGTCTACATCCACGCGCAGCATCGGGGGCGCGGCGTCGGCGTCGTGCTCCTCAATGGGCTGATTGACGCAGCGGAACGCGCGGGGTTGTGGAAACTCCTTTCGCGCGTCTTCCCTGAAAATGCTGCTAGCCGCGCCCTCTGCGCGAAAGCGGGCTTCCGCGAGGTTGGTGTCTACCAGAATCACGGCAAGCTCGATGGCGTCTGGAAGGACACCGTCATCGTCGAACGCCTCATCCCCGCCAACTTAACGTGAAACTGGAAACCGGGGAGAACCGCAGAGGCGCAAAGGACGCAGAGAGCGCAGAGAATACTGAGATAAAGATGGAGAGAGAAGAAACGCTTCCCGTCCAATCCCTCTCTTCCTTTTTCTCTGTGTCCTCTGCGCTCTCTGCGTCTCTGCGGTTCTCCCCGGTATCATCCCCAAGGAGGGGCGATGCGACCGAGAGGTAGACTGTATTACGGCTGGGTGATGCTGCTCGCGCTCGCCTGCACGCAGGTGGTTTCGTGGGGCATCCTGTATTACGGTTTTTCGGTCTTTCTCAAGCCGATCGGCGGCGATCTTGGCTGGTCGCGCGCTGCGATGACGGGGGCGTTCTCGCTCGCACTAGCCTGCTCCGGGGTAGCGGGTCTAGGCGTCGGGCGGTGGGTGGACCGGCACGGCCCCCGCCTCCTGATGACCGCTGGGTCGTGCGCGGCGGCGTTGCTTCTGCTTGGCCTTTCGGCAGTGCGCAATCTCGCACTCTTTTACCTCATCTGGGCGGCGCTCGGCGTGACGATGGCGGCGATCTTCTATGAACCAGCGTTTGCGGCGATTGCGACGTGGTTCTCGCGCTACCGCGCGCGCGCTTTGACAGTCATTACGTTTGTTGGCGGCTTCGCCAGCGTCATCTTCATCCCACTTATCAGCCTGCTGATTCGCACGCGTGGCTGGCGGACGGCCCTTGTCATAGTGGCGATTATTCTCGCCGTTACGACGATCCCATTGCATGCCCTTGTTCTCCGCCGCCGTCCGCAAGACCTCGGCCTGCTCCCCGACGGGGACGTAGTGGGCAGTGGGCAGTGGACGATGGGTAGGAAGAATGCGAATCCCACCGTCCACTGCCCGCAGTCCTTTGAAAGGAGTGTCCGCGCGCGCGATGCCTTCCGCAGTGCGTCGTTCCGCTGGCTGACGGGCGCATTTTGCCTCGCTTTCCTCGCCAATGTCGCCGTGACGGTGCATCTCATCCCCTATCTCACCGACCACGGCTTCAGCACGGGATTCGCGGCGACGGCGGCGGGGTTGATCGGCATTCTCGCACTGCCGGGGCGATTGATCTTCACACCGCTCGGCGGGCATATTCCGCGCCGGTATGTTGCAGCGGGCATCTTTCTTTTCCAGACAGTTGGCCTTGTTGTGCTCGTCACCACGGCCTCGGCTGCCGGGGTGATCGTCTTCGTCATCCTTTTCGGCATCGGCTTCGGCGCGATTACCCCGGCCCGCGCCGCGCTCGTCGCCGAGATGTACGGGCCACGCGAGTACGGTACGATCAGCGGCGTGCTCGCCCTCTTCGTCACCGGCGCGCGGGCAGCCGCGCCAGTCAGCGCGGGCATTCTGTACACGCTTTTTGGGCGGTACGAACCGGTCTTCTGGATTCTGATCGTCATCTCGATCCTCGGCATGGGTGCAATCCTGCTCATCGAGCGCGATCTGCCGGAACCGTCATCACCCGATTCCACAGTTGCGTACGCGGAATAACGCACCGCGCATCGTGTTCCCTCTTCTGAGTAATCCAGCCACAGGAAAGGATGCCAGCAATGAGCACATCAACCACACCGACGTTCCCGACCGGCCCCGCGATTGGTGACCCGTTCCCGGATTTCACGCTCCCCGATCAACACGGGCACCCCGTCCGCTTCGCCACCGCACGCGGCGGCAAGCGTGCGATGATCGTCGTGCATCGCAGTGCGTCGTGGTGACCATTCTGCAAAGCGCAACTCGTGGAGTTGCAAACCACTCTGCCGACACTTGAAGCGAACGGCATTCTCCCCTTCGCCCTCAGTTATGACTCCGAGGAGACACTCGCCACCTTCGCCAGCACGCGCGGGATCACCTACCCGCTCCTATCGGATGAAGGGAGCGCATTTATCCGGGAACTCGGCATCCTCAACACCGATGTCGAGCAGACGAACGAGCACTACGGCATCCCCCACCCTGGTATCTATTTCATCGGGGAGGATGGCCGGGTGGAGGACAAAGTCTTTCACGATGGTCACCGCACGCGCGATGCTGCCGCAACCACACTGCGCGAACACTTCAACCTGACCGTTGCGGGCGTCGGTCCGCAGGATCGGCAAGAAACCAACGAACTCGTTGCCATCGCGTCGTTGGATACCGGCACCTTCGTGCGCGGGGAGCGAATCGGGCTCCGTGTGACGATTCAAACCGCGCCCGGCTTTCACATCTACGGGCAGCCGCTCCCGGAGGGCTATATCCCGACGACGCTGGAGATTCACGCACCAGAAACGGTGACGGTCGAGCGCGTGCAGTATCCGCCGCCGCACACACTCCTTACTGACTGGCTCGACGAGGAATTGTCGGTCTACGATGGAACGATCGTTGTGACGACCGCGCTCGTCTTCACCGCGCAAAGCGAGGATGTGACGATCACGGCGACTCTCCGCTATCAAGCCTGCACAACGGACGAATGCTCCCTGCCCGCGCGTCTCACCTTTGCTCTGCCGATGACTTTCCAACCCTTCACCTGAGCGCCGACATCCTCGGGATCGAAACCGGGAGAATCACAGAGGACACAGAGGACGCAAAGGAGAGAAGATAGGAAGATAACCCTACTCCCTTCTTCTCTCCTTTGCGTCCTCTGTGTCTCTGCGGTTCAATCTGTCCGTCTCCCAATTTCGCGCAAAAGAAAGCCCCGCTCCATAAAGGCTGGAGCGGGGCTTTCTGCGACTAGATCAGTGCCAAATCGGAAACCGCGCGGGTTTAGCCCCGGTGATCGTCCGAATCCGTCGTGGCCGCCGGAGCGGTCACGGCCGGTGCGCTCAGCACATGGATGCCCGAGCCGCCACCCACCGGTGCATCCGGCGTCTGGACCTGCGGAGCGGTCAACGCCGTCGGCATCTGCGCCGGGGCAGCGACCACGGCGTCCTGCTGGACAACCGCCGGAGCGACAACCGCAGTGGTCGGCGCGGCGATGGGAGCAGCAGTCATGGGAGCCGCCGCAGGGGCGGTCGTCGCGGGCTGGCCCACTTCGAGGAAGCGGTAGTTCGGGTAGACGAAGCCATTCCCGCCGAAGCCATTCCCGAAGAAGCCGTTGCCATTGAACCCGTTGCCGTTGAAGAGCGCCTGGCCATTCTGGCAATAGGAACCACGGCCGGCCACGAAGGCGAGGTTGCCGTCGCCACAGAACCGGTTGTCCCGATAGGTGTAGACGCCACCGCCCTGGTATGTCGCGCCCGCCGGGAACGCGCCGCCGTTGAAGAATCCACCGTTGCCGATGAAGCCGTTGCCGACGAAACCGTTGCCAACGAAACCGTTGTTGAAGTTACCGCCGATGAAATTGTTCCCAACGAAGCCGTTGCCGAACACGCCACCAACGCCGTAGTCCGGGAAGACCGGGAAGACGCGGGTGCCATCCGGGCAACGGTTGATCAGGTTGCCGCCCTCATTGACGATGTAGACGATGCCGCCGCAATAGCGATTGTCAACCGTAACACTAACGACGTTGCCGTTGAACCCGCCGTAGCCCGGCGCGACATAGTTCGTCGTCGGCACGACGTAATTCGTCGTCTGCGCGAATCCGCTGTTCTGGATGCAGGTCGTGTAATTAATCGCGATGCAGGCACCGTCGTACGTGGCGGGGGCCGCCGCGCTCGCCGCCATACTGTGACTCAGCGCGAGGATGAGCGCGATCACGCCCGCCGCACCGAGAACCGCCCAGCGCACCATCGCACGCGTTACGGATACCGGCGCCGCCGAGTACCCAGTCGAACTCGCCATGTCCATGTGAACCTCCTCTGACTACTTGCCGTGCAAAATCCACCTTTGCACCCATCAGTATACACACATATCACCAAGAAAATCTACCCGATGTAAAAAGTCTGTCACCTTTGTCATCGGTACTGTTCCCGATAGTACGCATTTCTACTATCTCTCTAGACGCCGCACCCCGCCCGCCGGTTTCGTTCACCGGGACGTGACATAATGCGAAATGTATGCGAGAATGCCCGCGCGAAAGAGCCGAGGTGTGGGGGAGAAGACCAGTGATAAAGAACCTGCTCTCCGGCCATCGGGCCGGTATCCGCTTGATGAGCCTGCTGTTCGCGAGCCTTTGCTACGCGCCGCTCACCGTTTTCGCCGCGACGCCAACGCCGCCGGTCGGCGTCGGGCAACCGGGTTTCCCGCCCGGTAACTTTCCGGGAGTGCAAGGCGCGCAATCGGCCTTCGGCTCCCCAGGCGCGCGCATCGGGCCGACCAATCCACAGCAGACAATCTACCTCGCCGTTTCCCTCAAGGTACAGGACCAGCACGCACTCGATACGTTCCTGCACGACCTGTACGACCCGAACTCGCCACAGTTCCATCATTATCTCTCGCCCGCCGACTTCACGAAGCGATTCATCGTCAGCAACCGGCAGCCGGTGGTGGATTTCCTCAAGAACGCAAAGCTCTCCGTCACCGATCGCGGGAGCGGTTCGATTATCAACGCGACCGGGACGGTGGATCAGGTACAAACCGCCCTGAAGGTGACGTTTTCCGACTTTCAGGACGGTTCCGGCTCTGTCTACGCTGCCGCCGATGTCGCCCCAACACTCCCGGCGAACATCAGCCCATACATCCAGGCCATCGTCGGCTTGGACAACATCATCCAGATCAAGACCCACATGGTCGCCGCACCGACGCCAGCGGAAGGGAGCGCTCCCGCCGCCTCGACGACGGGGGCGAGCGGCTGCGACGCCGCGCTCGCCGTTGCCTCGACCTTCGGCGCATACACCCCGAACCAACTACAGACGGCCTATAACTTCACACCGTTCACCCAGCGCGGTGAGCAGGGGCAGGGACAGATTATTGGCCTGATGGAAGTGGACGACTACAAGGACGTGAACGTCGCCGCGTATCAGAGCTGCTTCGGTACGAACGTCCCGGTCACGCGCGTCCCGGTGGACGGCGGCACGCGCCCCGGCCAGTTCGAGCAAGAAGTCGAACTCGACATTGATGTGTATCTCGGCATGCTCCCGAAACTCCAGCAGATGCTCGTCTACGAATCAGACATCCGCATCACGGCTATCATTGACTCCCTGCAACTGATGGCGAACGACAATCTCGCCTCCGTCATCAGCATCAGTTTCGGCGGCTGCGAGCAGAACCGGAACCCGAATACCTTCCTGATGCCCGAAAACACGATCTTCGAGCAGATGGCGGTGCAGGGTCAGAGCGTCTTCGCCGCTTCGGGCGACAGCGGTTCGCGCGATTGCATTCTCCACCACACGCCGAATGCGAATGCCCTCGCCGTGGACGATCCGGCCAGCCAGCCATACGTCACGGGTGTTGGCGGCACAAAGCTGACGGTTGACCCGGCGACCAATGCCTACACTGGCGAGACGGTCTGGAACGGTTTCAGCGCGGGCGGCGGCGCGGGCGGCGGCGGATTAAGCGCTGTCTGGCCGATGCAGGATTACCAGAACGGACCGGGCGTCGCGAATCCCTACAGCAACGGCAAGCGACAAGTGCCGGATGTTTCGGCGAGCGCCGATCCGAAAAACGGCTTCATCATTTATACGTTCGACCCGCAAAACTGCGCGCGCGTCACCGGCAGCGCCGCCGGTTCCTGCTTCATGGCGACGGGCGGCACGAGCGTCGCAGCGCCGATGTGGGCCGCCGCCGCGACGTTGACCAACCAGCACCTCCTAACGGCGGGCTACCCACGAATGGGCTTCGCCAACCCCGTCATCTACCGGCTCTTCAACAGCAATCCATCCGTCTTCCACGATATTACGACCGGTCATAACTGCTTCGATCCCTCCTGCGACGGCGCAACCGATCTCCGTTATCCGGCGACGCCCGGCTACGATCTGGCTACCGGCGTCGGCACATTCGACGCGTTTGCCTTCAGTGATGCCGTGCTGAACAGCCTGCCGCACTTCACGGGCACGACCCCAACGACCGGCCCGATCACCGGCGGAACGACGATAACCTTCACCGGCGCGAACTTCGTGGGCGGCACGACCGTCTCGATCGGCGGCGTCCCAGCGACCACTGTGCAAGTCCCGGACAGCAAAACGATCACGGCCGTCGCATCGGCGCACGCGGCGGGTGCGGTGGACATCGAAATCGTGACGGGCGGCATCCATTTCACCTTTGCGAAGGCGTATACGTATTCCACGCAGGCTGCCGCGCCGCTTTCGTCTCCTACCGGGACGCCATCGCCACCAGCGGCGGCGTCAACGCCGACGAGTACAGCGGCACCTACGACGCCCGTACCAACCACACGAAAGTTCGTCGTGGCGAATACGGATGGGGACAGCGTCAATCTGCGCGATAAGCCAGACGGAAAGACCGGGAAAATTCTTACGACCGTCGCGGAAGGCACGAATGTGCAAGTAACCGGCCCCACCGTGGACGGTGACGGCGGCGCCTGGTATCCCGTCCAGGTCGGCGACAAATCCGGCTTCATGCGCGCGGAGTACCTGAACCCCGTCGGTGGCTGAGCGACGACGGAGGCAAAACTTTGCCGAGACATACCGGCTCTTCCGCAGGGAAGGTGAATCCGAAAATGCGGTAAAGTCATGTGGGGACGCGGGATTCCCGCGATTCGTAATCGTGCTCGGCTCGACATGGCAAACGCGGTGGGTTTTGCCTTGGCAGGCTTGCTGGGGTGCCCCCATCGCTTCACCGTCGTTGCGGAAGAGCCGACATACCGGCTCCTTAAATGGAGTACCGATCGGTAAATCACGCCGTCTGTCAGGCGAAAATAGAGCATCACCTGATGTCGGGTAACGATCTTGTTGTATCCAAATAGTCGGTCGAGTGCGTCATCCATACCTCATCTCGGCGGGGGAAGCTGTCAGGCAGCGGTTGGATGAGCGTGGGGCGGATGAAAGACACGTCCCATCGCTCCCGCTGTCCGATCACTCTCCCGACGAGATCAGGCTTGGATTGGCAGTGACGAAGCTCTGCACGGTAGGGTGCTGGGTCTTCCCCTCGCGCTTGGCGGCGATAGTATAGGCTGCGAGCATGGCGACGGCTTGTCGCTGGATGGTCTTGCGCTTGGAATCGTGCTGCTCGTACTCGTCCATGAGCCGCGTGATCTCTACCGTGCATTCTGCTGTGGTCATAAGAGAATTATGCGCTGTTTGATCGGGTGAGACAAGATGACGAACTGTATCGTACCCAATCAGTTTGGCGCTGTGGGCGTACCCGTAGATGCCGTCGTTGCGGTGCTGGAATCGTTCTGATGGTGATTGGTGTGGCATATGTTTGTACGCGAACGCCTGAAACCCTCTTCTATCTCCGCCAAATCACTCGCCTGAGTGCTTGAACCAGAAGACGACTTCGATTGTCTCGCGTTTGAGGGTGACAGTGTTTCTTATATTGTAGTTCGTGCGAGACCCTCTGCTATCACTATCTCCTTCTCCCTGAGACCCCCGCTAATGAGTAGTGGTGACACGGTCACGTTGACAAGTTCCCATCCTTTCTCCCCTACATCTTTTATTTGTGCCCAGTGTGGGCGCTTCGAATCCATAAATCTCGTACAGCTTATCAAATTTCGAACTTCAAGCAGGTATATGCGAACGTCTTCACCGCGATCCCCTTCTATAACTTAGAACAGCCCTTGCTCACATTCCATGTTTTCAGAACCTGCAAGCGATCTCAAAAAGGAACCCATACGTCAAACTAGGGTCTACCCCAGCATGATTAGCGGCATACATTCGGGAGCACGACGGAAACTACCGCCGGTGCACTGTTCTCGTCCCGATAATCGCCCCCAGCACGGTCACGCAGCAGAATCGGTCCTGTATTCGGATCGTGACGAGCGGCACACGCCTCACTCTCTGGTAGCGGCTGAACCCACTCTTTCGTGCGTGATCGTGTCGGAGTCGTTCTTGGCACGCGAGTGACGCGATCATGCCGCAGGCGCGCAGGGGATGCTCCGGCTATAATCGGTGCATCGTCCCATCGTCCCGCTCGGGAGGTTCCGGTGTCGCCAACTCTGCCATCGCTGCCCCTCGTCGGGCGCGCGCGTGAACTCGCCGCCCTGCATGAACGCCTCGATGCCGCGATAGCAGGGCAGGGGAGCCTTGTGCTGATCGGCGGGGAGGCGGGCATCGGCAAGACTGCCCTCGCCGAGGCACTATGCCGAGAAGCAACTGAGCGGGGCGCGCTCGTGCTGGTCGGACGGTGCTACGACCTGAGCGAGACGCCGCCCTACGGCCCGTGGGTCGAACTCTTCGGGCGCTATCGGCAGATCGAGGGAATACCCCCACTGCCCGCTGCTTTCGCCCAACGCGGCACGGTCGGTGAGGTGACGAGCCAGGCGGCGCTCTTCCAGCAGGTGCTCGACTTCTTCGCGACGCTCGCCGCCGCGCGTCCCGTGCTGCTCCTGCTCGACGACCTGCACTGGGCGGATGCGAGCAGCCTCGACCTGCTCCGCTTCGTGGCCCGTCATCTCGCCACGCTCCCGCTGCTGCTGGTCGTCACGTATCGCAGCGAAGAACTGACCCGCCGCCATCTCCTCTCCCCGCTCCTACCCGCCTTGGTGCGGGAGGCAGCCGCCGAGCGGGTCGATCTGCGCCCCCTCGACGATGCCGCCATCCGTGCGCTCGTCGCCAACCGCTATCGCCTTGCCGTCCCCGACGCCGAGCGGCTCGTCGCCTTCGTCCAGGGTCGCGCCGAGGGCAACGCCCTCTTCGCCAGCGAGGTGCTGCGCTCGCTGGTCGAGACCGACACGCTGCGCCCGTCGGGGGATGGCTGGGCACTCGGGGACCTCCGGCGCGTTGCCGTGCCGCCCCTGCTGCGGCAGGTGATCGACGCGCGCATCGCGCGGCTCGACGCGGCGGCGCAGCGGCTGCTCCCGATCGCGGCGGGGGTCGGGCAGGAAGCCCCGCTCGCCGTGCTGGGCGCGCTCGCGGCGATGGACGAGGAGGCGCTCCTCGGGTGCGTCGAGGCGGCGGCGGGCGCGAACGTGCTCGCGGAGACGGCTGACGGCCTCGGCGTCCGCTTCGCGCACGCGCTGATCCGGGAGGCGGTGTACGAGGGGATCTCCCCGGCGCGCCGGCGACTGCTCCATCGCCGCATCGGCGAGCTGCTCGCGGAGGAGCCGCAGCCCGACCCGGATGCGGTGGCGATGCACTTCCAGCGGGCGGCGGACGGGCGGGCCGTCCCGTGGCTCATCCGCGCCGGTGAGCGGGCGCAGTTCGCATTCGCATCAGCGACCGCCGCCGAGCGGTACGAGACGGCGCTCGCCCTACTGGATGCCACGAACGTTACCCTCAGCGAGCGCGGTTGGCTGCACTATCGCATCGCCCGTGTGCGCCGTACCACGGCCCCCCGGAAAGCCATTGAATGTCTCGACGAGGCATTGCGGATCGCTGCCGAGGTCGGGGATCGCGCCCTCGCCGCTCTCTCCCGCTATAGTCGCGGCCTCTGTCTCTGCTATCAGGAGAATGAGGCATACCGGCACGAGATGATCGCCGGATGCGACGCACTCGAGGCGCTCTCCGCTGAGGAGCAGGAGCGGATTGGCCTCGGCCCTGACGAGCACGGATTGCCCACCATCACGAATGCCCGTGGCTTCCTCGTCACCCAGCTCGCGACGGCCGGACCCATCGCGGAGGCGCTCGCGATGGGCGAAGCACTCCTCGTCGGAAAGCCGCGATTCACGCCATTGGGCGAAGTGGGATGGCTCAATTACGGCGACCGCGATGCTGGTCTCGGCGATGCCTACGCGTTATCGGGGTGTGTCGCCGAGGCGCACGCGGCATACGAACGAGAGCGGGCATGTTTCCGAGAAGTCGGTAGACAGTCCGGCAATCACACAATCATCGAATTGCTCCTCCTTTGGCTCCCCTATCATGCCGACCATCCCGAACATCTCGAGCGGCTTGTCGAGGAAGCGGCGGACAGTTACCGGCGGACAGGCTACGACCAGTACGAAGCGCTCGCTTCTCTCCCGGTGCTCATGGTGGCGGGGCGATGGGCGGAGGTGCAGGGACGTGCTGATGCCGCACGCAGAGGCATTCAAGGGCAGCAGCTTTTTCGCGGCATTGCGACGGTTGTCCTCAGCGGCCTCCAACGCGCGCAGGGTGCGCCGGGGGCCGCGTGGTCGTCGGTTCGCGAATACCTTCCCTCCGGGCCGGTGACTGTCCCCGGTACGCTGGCTTTGCCCGTCGGACCGCCGCTGCTGCGGGAAGGCGCGGCCCTGCTGCTCGATGCGGACGATCTCGACACAGGGATGGAGTGGCTGGAGGCGCACGACCGCTGGCTCGTCTGGGCGGGCGCGACGCTCGGTTTGTCCGAGAGTCATGCGCTCTGGTCGCGGTATCAACGGCAGTCCGGCGACCGCGTGCAGGCCCGTGTACACGCCGAGCGCGCTCTCGCCCACGCGAACGAACCCCGCCAACCACTCGCGCTGCTCGCCGCCCACCGCCTGCTGGGTGAAATCTCCACCGAGGCGGGCCGGTACGAGGAAGCGACTCATCACCTGGACGCATCGCTCGCCCTCGCCGCTGCGTGTGCCGCGCCTTTCGAGCGTGCGCTCACCGTGCTCGCGGCGGCACAACTCCATCTGGCCACGGACGCGCCAGCGGAAGCACGAACCCTTCTCGATGAGGTCCGCGCCATCTGCACGCCGCTCGGCGCCAAGCCGACGATTGCCCGCGCCGACGCGCTCATGGCGAAGTTGAATGCGATGCGAACGACCGCGCCCGCGTATCCCGCCGGTCTCTCCGCCCGCGAGGTCGAGGTTCTCCGCCTCGTCGCGGCGGGCCTCACCAACCCACAGGTGGCGGCACACCTCTTCCTCTCCCCCCGTACCGTCGGGCAGCATCTGCGCTCGATCTACACCAAACTCGGCGTCCCCTCCCGCGCCGCTGCCTCCCGCTGGGCCGCCGAACACGACCTTACCTGATGCCCGACTGCGCCACCTGACGTACCCTTCCGACCCCCGCCTCCCGCGCCCGTGCGTCATCTGACGCATTCACCCCACACATGGCCCGTGCAATCCGCGCGGCACGGTTGCGTCAGTCAGCGGATGTGCCGCCGCGCGAGACCACGTACCGTGAGGATGTATCGAGGTGAGCGGGAAGCAGCACGAAGGAGCGAAAGGAGCGAGACGATGGACGATCGGATGCTGATGGAGATGCAACACGATGTGGAGGATGCCGATGGACACTGAGCGCGTTTCTCTCGCCACCCTGACCGCCCCGCACCACACGGCGGTGCTGGTGGTTGACGTCCAGCCACTGTTCACCGCGATGCCCCTGGTCCCGGCGTTAGACGGGGTGCTCCCGCGTCTGCAACGCTTCCTCGCCGCCGCCCGCGCCGCCGGTGTGCCCCGTGTCTTCATCCGCATCGTCATGCCAGAGGACCGCTGGACCGCGGTCTGGCAGGACCAGTTCGCGGGCAGTGTCCGGCCGGATGACGGGAGCGCCGTCAACTTGAAGGACGCCCTCGCCCCCGGCTCCCCGGTGACCGCCTTCGCGCCGGGGTTTGAGCCGGAGCCGGACGACCTGGTGGTCATCAAGCATCGCTACAGCGCGTTCGTGGGCACTGAACTAGCGGCAGAACTGCGGTCGCGGGGCATCCGCACTGTCGTCCTAGTCGGCCTGACCACCGACGTCTGCGTGGGGAGCACCGCCCGGGATGCCTTCCACCACGAATTCCACACGGTCACGTTGTCGGATTGCACCGCCGAGCAGACCCTGGCGCGGTACGAATCGGGGCTAGCGACGCTGGCCGCCAACTTCGGTCGGGTCTGCACGTCCGAGGAACTCCTGGCGGCGTGGTCAACCCAGCCCGCCCTGGCCACAGCGCACGCGTAGTCACCGGCGTCGGGCCGGTAGTGGGGGCGATAGAGCCCCATCATCGGCCCGATTCACCAAACACGCTCTTCGTTCTTCTTGGTGATAGGTTATGAGAATGGTAATTCTCGATTCTTCCGTCCGGCAACTGTTGCATAGCCACTCAGCCATGTCTATCTGGGTATACCCCAAGTGGCCATTTCCCGCGCACTGCTCGTCGCACTGAGAGGTGCAACGGCCTTCGCGTCCAATATTTTCCCTTTCGCCCATCGACCCGGATTTCTGATGAGGCAATGCACCCCTGCGGCCGGGCGCCAGGATCGGGTATACTCCCGCCACCGGTTCGTTTTTCGTTGTGCGGGGGTACCTCTGATCATGCTCCTGTCGCCGCTGCAGCACCCGTCCCTCGTCGGTCGGGATCGGGAACTGACGCTCTTGCGCGATCACCTCGCCGCCGCTGTCGCCGGGCAGGGTAGCCTCGTGCTGATCGGTGGGGAGGCGGGCATCGGCAAGACCGCCCTCGCCGAGGTGGTGTCCCGGGAGGCTGCCGAACGGGATGCGCTCGTGCTCGTGGGGCGCTGCTACGACCTGTCCGAGACCCCCCCCTACGGTCCCTGGATCGAGCTCTTCGGATGCTACCGTCGCACGGAGGGGATGCCGTCTCTCCCCATCGCATTCGCCGAGCGCGGCATCCTCGGCGATGTGGCCAGCCAGGCGGCGCTCTTCCAGCAGGCTTTCGATTTCTTTACCACCCTCACCGCATCGCAACCCGTCGTGCTGCTGCTCGATGACCTGCATTGGGCGGATCCCGCCAGCCTCGATCTCATGCGGCTCCTCGCCCGCTCCCTTGCGGTTTCGTCGATCCTCGTACTTGCCACCTACCGCGTCGACGAGCTCCACCGCCACCACCCCCTATCCGCGCTCCTGCCGGCCCTCGTGCGCGAGGCGCATGCCGAGCGTCTTGACCTGCACCCCCTGCGCGACGACGACGTGCGACAGCTCGTCAGCACCCGCTATCGCCTCCCCCCGGCGGACGCCCCCCGCTTGATCGCCTACCTGCAGGAGCACGCCGAGGGCAACCCCTTCTTCCTCGGCGAGCTGCTGCGCGCGCTCCAGGAGGACGGGACGCTGCGTCCGTCAGGCGACGGCTGGGCGTTGGGCGACCTGCGCCATCTGCGGCTCCCCGCGCTCCTGCGACAGCTGATTGATGGTCGCATGGCGCGACTGGGCGATGAAATGCACGCGCTGCTCGGCGTCGCCGCGGTGATCGGGCAGG
>JBBSFO010000059.1:0-13480 GCA_038238655.1 Thermomicrobiales bacterium
CGGCGCGCTTACGCTCACGACAGGGCGCGATGGGAGTACGTTTTTTCTCCACCTCTCAGAAGCACCCGGCGTCCCACTCGACCCGCGCCTCTTGACGGGCGACATCCTGCGGAATCTTCGTGTGCAACCAATGGTCGGTGTCGAGCAGGTCCACCTCATCGTCTCCCCTGTGAGTATACCGGGAGAATGGATGACCATTCCGCTACAGATAAAGCCGGACGGCAACTATCACGCCACGAGTCGTTTCCTGCCGACTGGTCGTCCGTGGAATCTCACGCTCATTGTCAAACGTGTTGGAAGAGAGCAGCCAACGCGCCTCACCTTCACCTATCAAGCGACCGCGTCCGGCTCACCTCCTTCCCTTGATGCGGTACCAAGCCACCTCGTACGACTGCCCCAGGATGCGCTGTCCGGGGCTGTCCGCGCCCTCGCTTTCGCGGCAATCGGAGTGTTCCTCGGCGTGCTGGCCCAGATCGAGGCGCACACTCCGCGCGTGAGGAAAGATGGGGCGCGGGACCGCAATACTCAAAGGTATCCATAACCTATCTCGGTGCGACTGTCTTTCTACGCTCCTGCCGTATCTCCCTGCTGGTTACAGCGAACGCTCAACGCGTGCTATGTGCCGATCCCTATACCGAGACCATGTAGCCGCTTCATTCGTTAATATATCTTTGATATACCCTCCATAGTATGATGTGAGGGCAGCAACTATTTAAGACCCAAAGCGGTGTATGATAGGGGGCCAGGTGGATAAACCAGCGAAACCGCAGATGTCCCTCCTCGTGCTGCCAGCGCCCGCCACGCCTGCCGAGGCCGATCTCATCGCCGTTGCCGCGCTCCCAACGCCGACGACGCCGCTGATCGGTCGGGCGGCCGAGATCGCCACCGTTCGCGCGCTGATGGAGCGACGGGAGGTGCGATGCATCACCCTGACCGGCGCGCCGGGGATCGGCAAGACCCGTTTGGCGTTGCACATCGCATCGGTAGCGGCGGATGCATTCGCCGATGGCGTGACGTTTCTCTCGCTGGCGCCGATTCGCGATCCCGGCTTGGTGATTCCGGCCATTGCCCACGCGATCAATGCCAAAGGCATGAGTGGGCGACCGCCGATAGAGCGCGTGCAGGCCGCATTGCGGTGCAAAACGATGCTCATCATCCTCGACAACTTCGAGCAAGTGATCGGCGCCGCGCCGCTGGTGGCCGAAGTGCTGACAGCCTGTCCGGCAGTAAAGGTGCTCGTGACGAGCCGAGCGGTGTTGCATCTGCGCGGCGAGCACGAGTTCGTCGTGCCGCCGCTGGCGCTTCCCGACCCCGCGTGCCTCCCGGCGGTCGAGACGCTTGCGCGCTGCGAGGCAGTCGCGCTCTTTCTCCAGCGGGCGCGCGCGATTGCTCCCGATTTCCGGCTCACCGCCGAGAATGCACACGCCGTGGCGAACATCTGCGTTCGTCTCGATGGTCTCCCGCTCGCGATTGAATTGGCGGTGCCGCGCCTCAAACTCTTTTCGCCCCAGACATTGCAGGCGCGTTTGGCACACCGGCTGGTGTGGCTGACCGACGGACCACGCGACCTCCCATCGCGGCAGCAAACACTGCGCAATGCGATCGCCTGGAGCGATGAATTGCTGGAACCATCCGAGCGGCGGCTTTTTCGCGCGCTCTCGGTTTTTGTCGGAGGCTGGACGCTCGAAGCCGCCGAGGCGATTGGTGTGGCACTCTCCGAGACATTCCGATCCCCGGCGCGCGTGCTCGCGGACGGACTGGCTGCGCTCATCAATCAAAGCCTTGTGCGCCGCGAAACGCACCTTTCACACGAGCCGCGTTTCGGTATGTTGGAAACCGTCAGGGAATACAGCGCGGAGCAATTGGCAGCGCATGGGACGGAAGAGAAAGTACGGCGCGCGCACGCCCATTTCTTTGTCGCGTTTGCCGAACGGATCGAGCCGCACCTCTTCGGCCCGGAGCAGGCACGATGGATGGAATGTCTGGAGCGCGAGCACGACAACCTCCGCGCGGCGCTTGCCTGGCTGCTCGATCACGACGAAACCGACATGGCCCTGCGCCTCGGTGGAAGCCTGCAAAACTTCTGGATCGTGCACGATCATTTCAACGAGGGGCAACGATGGTTGGAAACGGTCCTGGCGCGGGAAAGTCGGGCGCCGACGATGCAGCGGATCAAGGCATTGCGCGGCGCGGCCATCCTCGCGCTTCGGCGCGGCGACTACGCGCACGCGGGCGCATGGCGCGAAGAAAGCCTCGCGCTTTGCCGCGAACTCGGCGACCCGCAGTTGATCGCCGAGTCGCTCCTGACGCTCGGCAGCGTTGCGGCGGTGCAAGAGAACAATGACCGGGCGATCGTCCTGTTCGAGGAAAGCCTGATGCTGGCTCGGTCGGTTGATGATCGCCGGACGGTGGCCCACGCCTTGAATCAGATCGGTGAAGTGGCGCGCGTGCGCGGCGACGATGCATGCGCGGTGGAACGGTACGAGGAAAGCCTGACACTCTGGCGCGCGATGGGCGAAAAGGAGCGCGTCGCGATGGTGCTCCACAACCTCGGCCCGGTCGTCCACCGGCAGGGAGATGAGCGACGCGCGGCAGCACTGCTCGCGGAGAGTCTCGCGCTCTCATGGGAACTGAAGAATACGCACGGCAGCGCGATCTGCCTGGTCGGCATCGCGGGGGTGATCGGAGCGCGCGGGAAAGCGGCGGATGCGGCGCGGCTGCTGAGTGCGGCGGAAGCCCTGCGCGCCGCAGTCGGCGTGCAGTGGGAACCGGTTGATCGCGGCGAATTCGACCGGAGTATTGCGACGGTGCGGGCGAACCTCGATGCGGAAACGCTCGTGGCGGCGTGGGCAGAGGGCGCGGCCCTGACGCTTGAACAGGCGGTGTCGGTCGCACAGGGGAATTTGCCTCAACGTCCCTTCGATTCCTCGTCTGCGCACCCGACACACGATCGGGCGGCTGCTACCGGTGGTGGATTGACCCGGCGAGAGCGCGAAGTCGTCTCCGCAGTGGCCCGTGGGATGACCAACCGGGAAATCGCCGGGACGTTCTTCATCGCGGAAAAGACGGTGGAGATGCATGTCAGCAACAGCCTCAGCAAACTCGGCTTCCGCTCGCGCGCGCAACTAGCCGCGTGGGCTGCCGTGCGTGGCGCTGAGCATGGTGCCGCCACGGGCTGACCGCACCATTCCGATTCTTCGTCTCCCAGAGAAATTCATACAAAGAAATACAGGGGAGGACCGTCGGCCAATACAGGGGAAACCCTGATGTGTCGTCCTACCGCCACGGCGTACGCTTGCCGTATCGAGAGCGGTTTTCGCCGCGCCGAACACTGATCCATGTTTCGGTAGTGGCCAGCTATTGATCGGAAGGAGCGAGCCGTGCGGCGAATCATACCGTTGTGGCAGCGCGAAACAGGCGAATCGGACAGACCGGCATACCCGGCCGCACATTGCGAGGAGCAAACTGATGGCAAGCGCACCTGAACTCGATATGGGCAAACTCCAGACCTTCGCGTTCAAGATCGTCGGCGATGTCACTGCCCAGCAGATGGGACCGCTCTCCACGGTCGGCGATCGGCTTGGCTTATTCAAGACCCTTGCGGAATCCGGGCCGGTGACGAGTGAGGCGTTCGCCGACCGCGCGCAGATCAACGAGCGGTATGGCCGTGAATGGCTCTCCGCGATGGCCTGCCACGGCTACCTCACCTACGATGACGCCACGAAGACCTTCACCCTCCCGCCCGAGCACGCGATGGTGCTCGCGAACACCGAGAGTCCCCTCTACCTCACCGGCCTGATCAAGATGGCGCAGCCGTACTGGGCGAATGTGGACTTGCTTGCCGAAGCGTTCAAACACGGCGGCGGCGTCCCGCAGGATCGCTATGGCGAGCATTTCTGGTGCGGCTTCGAGCAGTTCACCTACACCTTCTTCCGCAACAGCATGGTGCAGGAGTGGCTGCCGACGATGCCCACGGTGGATGCCCGCCTACGCGCGGGCGGCTCGGTGGCGGATGTCGGCTGCGGCAACGGCCAGGCGTTGATCATTCTCGCCGAGGCCTACCCCGAAGCGACCTTCGTCGGCTACGACAACTTCGCTCCCGCCGTCGCCGCTGCCAACGCGAACGCTGCGATGGCGGGGCTGAGCGACCGACTCCGCTACGAGGTGTGCGACGTGACGCAGGGCATTCCCGGCACCTATGACCTGATCACCACCTTCGATGTCGTCCACGACATGCCGCGGCCGCGCCCTGCCCTCAAGGAGATCAAGCGATCGCTCAATCCCGGTGGGACATACTTCGTGCTGGAGTTCAACTTTTACGGAGACTTGCAGCAGAACATTGACCACCCGCTGGGGATTGGGGCATTTGGGTATTCGGCGAGTACGAACTACTGCATGACGCAGGCGCTAGCGGTCGGTGGCGAGGGGACGGGGACATGTATGGGCGAGGAGAAGATGCGGGAGTTAGCGGAAGAAGCGGGATTCGGGCAGTTCCGGCGGCTCGATTTCCCGGCCAACCCCTTCAACATCTTCTACGAGATTCGCGTCTGAACGAAACAGGGAGTGCTTTTCGAGCGAGATCGGATTGGATGACGGCCAGAATCGAAAAGGGGACATGTCATGACGACGTATCACTTCCGCCTCGATAGGTTTCACATCTTCAATACACGTGCGCTGCATGAGGACACCGATGTCGTAAGTTTCGGGGTCAAAGTAGGGAATAGTATGCTTCCCCCACAGATCAAGCACATGGGAAATGTGAATAATGGCGACCACTCTGTGGATCTGAAGATCGGCCCGGTGCAGATCAATGACGACGATACGCCCGTCATCATTACCTATCAGATCATCAATAGTGGTCATCGCGATCAGGCGACCCTCGACAGTGTCCTCACCACCGGCACCAGTGAGATTGCCGCGAGCCAGCTCGCCTCCGGTGACATTCCTGGGGCAATTGCCGCCGAAATTGTGAGCGGGCTGGCGAGCCTCTTCACCGCTGACTGCGATGGCCTGGTGGTCGTGGATCGGATCGCACTCACTGGTGCCCGTTTGAAGCGCATCACGACGGCACACAATCCCTTCACTCTGACGCGCATCTACCATGGCACCGACTCCGCCACGGGATGCGGCTCCAATTCCGTGTACAACGTGACCTGGGTCGTGTTTCACGAATAGGTGTCGGTATCGTGGGAGTGCGGCCTTCCGCGACATCGCATGCAGGGGCATGGCGACGGCTTTCGATATGACGCAAGGAGCGAGCAGTGCAGAGCGCGCCATTTCCCCGGTTCATCGCGGCAGCGGTTCAGGCGGCCCCGGCCTTTCTCGATCTCGACGCGGGTCTCGCGAAGGCGGAACGGCTCATCGCCGAGGCTGCGGCACAGGGCGCAGAATTGATCGTCTTCCCCGAAACGTGGCTGCCGACCTACCCGTATTGGCCACCGACGCTCGAAGGACCGGACGCGGCGCACATCTTCGATTGCTATGCCGAACTCTGGGCGAACGCGATCGAAGCGCCCGGCCCGGCGACGGAACGGCTCGGCGCGGCGGCGCGGTCGGCGAGCGCGGTCGTCGTGATGGGTATCAACGAGCGCGAGCCGGGCAATGGCACGTTGTACAACACGCTCCTCTTCTTCGGCCCAGACGGTCGCCTGATCGGCAAGCACCGCAAACTCGTGCCGACGTATATCGAGCGCTGTTTCTGGGGCCAGGGCGACGGTAGCACGCTCGGCGTCGTGCCGACGCACCTTGGGCGGCTCGGCGGTCTGATTTGCTTTGAGCACGCGATGCCGCTCGCGCGGTACGCGCTGATCGCGCAGGGCGAACAGGTCCACGTCGCGGCGTGGCCGGGGTACGGCGGCGGGCTGACCGACATCATGGATTTCTCGCTTCGGCATCACGCCTTCGAGGCGCAGGCGTTCGTCGTCTCCGCGTGCGGCTATCTCGATCGCGCGGCGATTCCCGCCGATTTCCCGCTACGTGACCATTTGCCCGATGGCGTGGACGGCGGTAGCCAGATCATCGGCCCACACGGCGAGGTGCTTGCGGGTCCGCTCCGAGGCGTGGAGGGCATTCTCACGGCGGAGATTGACCTGCGCGAGGTCGTCAAAGCGAAGGCATGGCTCGATGGCGCGGGCCATTACGCGCGGTCGGAAGTCCTGCAACTGACGGTCAACGCGCAGCCGGTTCAGACGTGGCATGGCACGCCGATTGAGGAGGCAGAATCAGTCTTGCCGGTGGCAAACCTCCTCACCTGATGACGGGGTGTCCGCGTTATACTGATTATCGTATTGGCGGCTGCGTCTCTGAAGGGAGAGAATGATGTCCGGGATATTCCACGACGGCAACCGCCACTTTCAGGACCGCTTTGACACGCGTCGCCTGGCCGACCGGCTGGAGGAACAGATCATCCACGATGTCCTGGATGATGGCGACAAAGCATTCATCGCGCGGATGGAGATGTTCTTCCTCGCCACGGCGGACGCGCACGGATTCCCGAACTGCTCGTACAAAGGCGGCGATCCCGGCTTCGTGCGCGTCGTGGACGACCGGACGATTGCCTTCCCGAACTACGACGGCAATGGTATGTATCTCTCGATGGGTAACGTGCTGCACAACGCGAATGTCGGGCTGCTCTTCGTTGATTGGGAGAACCAGTGGCGACTGCGCTACAACGGTGTGGCGAGCATCGCAGCGGATGATCCGCTGATGGCGGAGTATCCGGAGGCGCAATTCATCGTCCGCGTCGGGGCACGCCAAATTTTCCCGGCCTGCCCGCGCTACATCCACAAGATGGCGATTGTCGAGCGGTCGCACTTTGTCCCCCATGCAGGGAGCAAGACACCGGTGCCGGACTGGAAACGCGGCGAGTGGGTCGCAGATGTCCTGCCTGCGTCCGACCCGGCCCGACTTCCTGACGACGAGGAGTAACCCGCGATAACCGGGTGCCCTTTGAGCAGATTTCCTGCCTGCTCTACTGCCGAAGAAGAAAGGCAACAACGATGAACGCGGGCGACATCCTCACATACGGCCACGGTACGATCCTCCAGACGATAGACGGCCTAGCCGACGCGGCGTGGGAGACGAGCGGTGTCTGCGGCGTCTGGTCCACCAAAGATATTCTCGCGCACCTCGCCTCGTACGAGCAGTTGCTGATCGAGGTGTTGAGCGCCTTCACGGGCGGTGGCCCGACCCCCTACATGCAGATGTGGGGTGAACGTGGTCCCGGCTTCAACGATACACAGGTCGAGATGCGCGCGAGCAAAAGCGCAGCCGATATTCTAGCGGAGTACAACGACGCCCATGAGCGCGTCCGCGCGCAGGTGGCGCAAATTCCCGCCGAAACATTTGGGCAAACCGGCACGCTCCCATGGTACGGCATGGAGTACTCACTGGATGACTTCATCGTGTATACCTATTATGGCCACAAGCGTGAGCACGCCGCCCAGATCGCCGCCTTCCGCGACCGGATGGTACGTTAAAGAGCGAAGGCGTAAAGGGTGGAGAGCGAAAGAAACGCGCTTACCCTTCGAAGACGGACGGGCCACTCCCGCGTGTCCCGAACGGGCCGATTGGCCAGTTGAAGCCGTCGCACATGATGGCGTCCACCTGCTCTTTCGTGGCGATTCCGGCATCTACGATGCGCCGCGCTTCTTCGCGTGCCTTCGCGTTGATCCGGTTGCCGACGAATCCCCAGTGGAGCGGATCGTCCGTGACGACTTGCGGATTCTTGCCGCACTGTTTCGCCATCGCCACGATGAGATCGCGCATCTCCGGATCGGTCTCCGGGTGAACGACAATCTCGGCGAGGCGCATTACCGAACAGGGCTGGAACCAGTGCCAGCCGAGCACCCGCTCGGGCTGCTGGGTGGCGAAGGCGAGGGCGGTGATCGGCAAGCCCGCCGTGTTCGAAGTGAGGACGGCATGGGATGGAACGAGGCGATCCATCTCACGGAAGACTTTCATCTTCAGCATCAGGTCCTCGAAGACGACCTCGATCGCCATATCCACGTCGGCGCACGCGGTGGCCATGTCGGTCGTCGTGGTGATGCGGGCGAGGGCGGCGTCCGCCTCGGCGCTCGTGAGCTTGCCGCGCTGGACGCCTTTTCGCAGGCCGAAGCGGTGGTGCTCGATCCGCTCCAAAGCGGCGGGCAACGCCTCCGGTCGCACGTCGTGCAAGCGCACGGTATACCCGCTCGTGGCAAAGACCTGCGCGATCTGTGCCCCCATCACGCCCGCACCGATGACCGCAATTGTCTTGATCGCCACGATCGCCCCTCCATCTGTGTCCATCATCACCGAAGGGCGGCATCCTTCACACGGATGATGCCCGACCAGTTGCCGTCCGCACGCTCCGATGCCATCGCGGAGCGACGAATCTTGCCGGTATCGTCGCGCGGTAGGGCGTTCACGAACTCGTACGACTTCGGCGCCTTGTACGCCGCCAGCCGCTCGCGGCAGTGCGCGTCGAGCGTGGGGAGGGTGGGAAGGCTTGCCATGTCGCGCGGCTGGATGACGGCGTGGACGATCTTGCCCCAGTCGTCGTCCGGCAGGCCGATCACGGCGACATCGGCGATGGCCGGATGCTCGGTGAGCGCCGCCTCCACCTCAGCGGGGTAGATATTCGCGCCGCCGGAGATGATTAAGTCCACGCGACGGTCGGCGAGGAAAAGATAGCCCTCCGCGTCCACCCAACCCATGTCACCGACGCTCATGAAGCCGTCCGGAGATGTTTTCACCGGCGGCGAGCCAATGTAGTAGTAGGTTGGCGTGGGATCGTGGGGGCGGAAGAAGATTTCGCCCACCTCGCCCTGTGGCAGCTCAGTGAAGTCCTCGTCGAGGATGCGCAGATCGCAGTCGTCCGGTGGTTTGCCGACACTGCCGGGGTGAAGGAGCCATTCGTCGCCCCGAATGGTAGTGTGCCCGACCGCCTCGGTCGAGCCGAACCCCTCGTGCAATTTTTCGCCGCCGATCAGGTTGATCCAAGCGCGCTTGAGCCACGGCGGGCAGGGTGCAGCGGTCTGGAAGATCCCCTCGATGCTCGAAAAGTCGCGTTCGGTCGCGCCCGGCTCATCGAGGATGCGCTTCATCATCGTCGGGGCGAGAAAGGCGAAGTTGACGCGATGCCGCTCGATCAGATCAATCGCACGGGCGGCGTTGAAGCGCTCCATCAGGACAAGTATGTGATCCTCGAACAACCCGATGTGCCCCCAACTGAAGGGCGAGTTGTGGTAGAGCGGCCCGGCGATCAGCTGCACCTGGCCAGGGCGCAGGCCGTTGCGCGATTCGCCGGGCGCCATCGGTATTTTCGCCAGTGGCCTCGGGTCCACGATGATCTTGGAGCGACCCGTCGAGCCGCCGGAGCCGACCGACTTGCCGGGGTGCGGGACGCGATCCGGGTGCGGCGCGTCGGAGTAGCTGTCTGCCCGCGCGAGGTCCGCTGTCGTGAGCAGCGGGAACGCCACGTTCTCCCAGTTCGCGACGACCACGGCGGGCATGCCGACCGCGAGAATTTGGTCGCGTTCGCGTACGGGCAGGGACGACCGCATGGGCAGAACTAGCGCGCCGAGTTTCCACGCCGCGAAGGTCGCGATGTAGTGCTCCGGCCAGTTCGGTAGCCCAACGACGACCATCGAGCGCTCGTTGACGCCGTGCGTTTCGAGGAGGCGGGCGGCGCGGTTCGTGGCGCGATCCAACTCCGCCCACGTCACCGTGCGCTCCGGCCCTTCGACCGGGGCGAAGAGAATTGCGGCTTTGTCGGGGTGCGTGGCGGCGAGCATCGAGAGCCGCCGCCCGTACGAAATCGGTTCGCTCATCCTTTCGGTCACGTCCATTCCTTCCCAGAAATCTTCCCTGACGCACCGCCCCAACACGAAGCTGCATATTACTCCGCGCGCGCGCGAGGATCGAGGACATCGCGGATGCCGTCGCCGAGGATATTGAACGAGAAGACGGCCAGCATGATCGCGATACCGGGGAAGATGCTCATCCACGGCGCCGTTTCGAGGAAAGAGCGCCCTTCGGCCAGCATCGTGCCCCACGAGGGGTTCGGCGGCTGGGTGCCGAGGCCGAGGAAACTGAGCGATGCCTCGATCAGGATTGCGTTCGAGAAGGTGATTGTGCCCTGCACAATCAGGGGCGAAAGGATGCTCGGCAACACGTGCCGGAAAATAATCCGCGGCGTGGACGCGCCGAGGACGCGCGCCGCCTCGACATATTCCTTGTCGCGCTCCGCCAGCGTCGAGCCGCGAATGATCCGCCCGAAGAGCGGCGTATAGACGACCGCCAGGGCGATCACCGCGTTCTTCACGCTCGGGCCGAGCATCGCGGCGATCGCGATGGCGAGTAGCAGCGCGGGGAAGGAGAAGAGAATATCCATCAGGCGACCGGAGAGGGTATCTATCAGGCCACCGAAGTAGCCGCCGACGAGGCCGAGCGCCACACCGACGACCGCCGCGAGCGAGGTGCTGACGAGCGCGACGAGCAGGCTCGTGCGGCTGGCGTAGATCACCCGGCTAAACACATCGCGCCCGAAGCGGTCCGTGCCGAAGTAGTAGTAGCCGGAGGGACGTTGTAAGGCTGCTTTGACGTTGTTGGCGATCGGGTTGTATGGTGCCAGCACGGGCGCGAAAATCGCGACCAGCACGACAAGGACGCACAGCACGAACCCGGCGATGACGAGGCGATTGCGCGTCAGCGTGCGGACGCTACGCTGCCACTCGCTGCGGTGCTTGGCGATGGAGAGGGGGGCTGCGGCAATCGTCGCCATCGCTAGCGATACCTGATGCGCGGGTCGAGGTAGCCGTAGAGTATGTCCACCACCAGATTGGTCAGCATGAAAATTGCCGCGATGACGAGCACCGTCCCCTGCACGACCGGGTAATCCCGCTGATAGACCGCGTCGAGCACGAGGCGGCCCGCGCCGGGGAGCGTAAAGACTTGCTCCGTCACGACCGCGCCACCGAGCAGGTAGCCAACCTGCGCGCCGATGACCGTGACAATCGGGATCAGCGCATTGCGGAGGGCGTGCCGCAGGATGACGGGACGTTCGGCGAGTCCTTTCGCGCGCGCGGTGCGTACGTAGTCGTTGCGCATCACATCGAGGAGGGCGGCGCGCGTCAACCGCATCACCTGGGCGGAGACGACGGTACCGAGGACGACCGCCGGAATGGCGAACTGCTTGAGGTTGCCGACCGGGTCTTTCGTCAGCGACACGTACTCCACCGGCGGCACCCAATGCACCCAGAGCGAGAGGGCAAGCAGGATCATCGCCGCTTGCCAGAAGATCGGGATAGAGAGGCTGAAGAGGCTGGCGATGCGGATGACGTGATCGAGCGGGCTGTTCTCCCGGATAGCGGAAAGGATGCCGAAGGGGAGGGCGACGAGCAGCGAGATGACCAGCGCGAGACCCGCCAACTCCGCCGTCACTTCCATCCGCTTCGCGATCAGTCGGCTCACCGGGACACCTGAACGCCAACTCGTGCCGAGATCGCCGTGTAGCGCCCCGCCGAGCCAATGCACATACTGGACGGGCAGCGGCTTGTCCAGCCCGAAGAGCGCGCGCGCCGCCGCCCGCGCCTCCGGCGGCACGCCGCTGCTGTCCGCGCCGAACAACTGATCCACCACCGTGCCCGGCACTAGTTGGAGCATCAGAAAGATGAGGATCGAGACGCCAAGCAGTGTCGGCAGGAGGGAGAGTGTGCGTGCAGCGATGTACTTGCGCATGCGTTTCTTCGCCCCGTTCTCCATTCGGCGGCGTGGGCTTTAGCCTGCGAGGCAAACCGCAGGCTGAAGCCCATGCCGCCAAGCGAAATGCCTATCGTTCCAGCCAAGCGCTGACCAGACCCGGCAGGAACGACGATGGGTTCGGCACGTATCCTTTGACGCTCTTTTTCGTGATCTCAGCAATGTCCGGTGCGAAGAGCCAGATCTGCGGCGCTTTGTCAATGAGCACCTGCTGGAGCTTTGTGTACACCTCTTTGCGTTTCGCCGGTTCGAGCGCCGCCCGTCCTTGCGCGAGGAGGTCATCCACCTCGGCATCGGTCCAGTTGTTGTTGTTGGCGCCCTTGGAGCCGAGCCGCCCGGTGAGTAGGGTGTCCGGGTCCGGGTTGCCCGCGGTGCCGTTCATCGTCGTGATGAAGGTGTGATCGTTGAAGCCCTTGATCCAAACCCCGTACTCGACCTGCTTGATCGTCATGTCAATGCCGATCTTCTTCAGTTGATCGGCAACGACCTGGCCCTCATTGATGTTCACCGGGAACCCGACGATCACTTGCAACTCGGTCTTGAAGCCGTTCGGTAATCCCGCTTTCGCCAGCAACTCTTTCGCTTTCGCGAGGTCCGGCTTGAACTGGGGGATGGTCGAGGCGTCGAGCGCGTAGTCTTTCAGAGCGGGCGGAATCGGCGCCGTAAGGCTACCGACACCCGCGATCGAGGCCTGGAGAACCTCGCGCCGGTCCACCGCCCACGAGATCGCCTGGCGAACTTCCAGCTTGCCGAACGGCTCTTTGGTATGGTCCATATTCATGTACTGCATTCCCTCGCCGGGGATACGAATCGCGGTGAGGGTGGAGACATCCTTCAATTGGTCGAAGTTCTTGAGGTCTTGCAGGGAGTACAAATCAACGCTGCCGCTGCGCAACTGGGAGATGACCGAGGTTTCCTCCGGGATGACCTGATAGGTGATCCCGTCGAGGTAGGGGAGGTCCTTGATGTAGTAATCAGGGTTTCGCTTCAGTTTGACCGCTTGCCCCTGATTCCAGACGTCTAGCATAAATGGTCCGCTCCCACCATCACTCTTGTCGAGCCTGCCGCCACCCTTCTCCACTTCCTCCTTCGCCACAATGGCAGCATACGATGAGGAAAGGCTGGCGAGCATCGCAGCGTCGGGCCCCTTGAGATTGAGTTTGACAGTGTACGGGTCCGGCATCTCGATCGTGTCTATGCTACTGATGAACCCCTTACCGTACGAGGTGGGTTCGAGGATACGTTCGAGGGAGTATTTCACGTCCGCCGCGACGAGTTCGCGACCGTTGTGAAACTTGACGCCCTTGCGTAGAAAGAAAGTGTACGTCTTGGCGTCCGGCGCGACTTCCCACTTTTCCGCCAAATCCGGCTGAATTTTCAGGTCTTTATCCGCCTGGACGAGGTAGCTGTACATGAGTTGCGTGCGCAAGGCACGGCCCGTCGCGGCGTCCTTATGCGGTTCCAGGCTCGGCGCGTCCGTCGTATTCCCGACGACGAGGATGCCACCCTTCTTCGGCGTGCCGACAGCGGGCGCGACGGACGCCTGCGCGACGGACGAACCGGCGGCAGCGGCGGTCGGTTGCGTGGCCGCCGGGGACGCGACGACCGCCGGAGCGGCTGTTCCGGCCCCGGTCCCCGTCGTCGCTTTCGGGGCTTCCGTCGGCGGATTTGGGGGTGCGCCGCCTCCGCCGCACGCGGCGAGGAGCGCGCTCAGGGCAGCGGCGCTGGCACCGGTCAG
>JBBSFO010000060.1:0-13436 GCA_038238655.1 Thermomicrobiales bacterium
GTCACTCGTACCGCTCGGGCGCGCGATCATCGAAACCACGCTACACTTCTCACTGATTCGCATGCGCAACGCGCGGGGCTGAATGGATGCGTGAGCGGGGGTTGAGCGTGACACGACTGCACCGACGCGGCATCATGCCGATGCTGCTCATCGCCTTTTTGCTCGCTGCATGTGGCGCGGCCACGCCAACGCCAACACCCGCACCGACACCGACAACGCCCGCAACGATCGGGCCGACCCCATCCGCCGCACCGACTGTCGTTACTCCCGCTTCAGCGACGCCCGGCACAACCGCCGTACCGGGTACGCCGTCCTCCGCGCCGCTCGTCGCGAACCGAACGACACTCCCAACGCGCACGCCGGAGATGACGACCGGCGCACGCAGCGATGGCTGGGTTCTCGACCGCATCGAGGCGACCCAGAATGGGAGCCAGATCTCCCTGACCGTACGATTCGAGCCGCTCCCAGGGCAAACGGGTGGGCCACCGGCCGACGCATGGTTCGAGCAGGATGACAGCACGTACACCATCGCGATCCGCGGCGTTCGCGGCTCCAACCTCGTGCTCCGGCCCCGTGAGGTGATGCCGCTTTCGACCCCCCCACTCAGGGGGTATTATGCATTGCCCCTGCGGGATGATACGATCTTCGCGCTTGTCGTCGTGGCGGCCCGCCCATCCGTCGCGTGGTCCCTCACCGCGAGCGACGGGCCGGGCATCTTGCGGCTGACCGTGAATGGGTAGACGAATCCCAGTGGTAGCAGGCTTTCCAGCATGCATCCCCAGCACGAGAGGCAGGCTGGAAAGCCTGCTACCACCAGAAATTAGCCTCCTGAGTGTGAGTAGAAACGAGGGAATGTGCAGACGCCGCAACGTGGACCAGATGCCCCCATAAACCGCACGCCGGCGCTCGCGTTGCCTCCCGCATTGCGCACCTTCGCGACGGACGAGTTGACGTGGGCGATTTTTGTCCTGTTGATCGTCGCGTTCATCGGCCTTGTCGCGCTCGACCGGGTCGTGATGCGCCTCGCGCCCGACGGTGTCCCGGCGGCGGGGATCGTGACGCCCGTCGCGCATATCTTCCCCGCCTTCCAGGATACTCCGTCCCGCGTGCAAACGAACGGCAAGCCGCTAACGGTCACGCTCCGCGCGACGGGCACACGCATCGAGGTGGGCTACACACCCACACGCTACCTCTTCACCGTGGACCCGCCGAACGAACCATCCATGACCCTCTGCGACACACATGAGCCGACCTGCGTGTTACCCCTCGATGGCTCGCGGCGACAGGCCGGCAACTGGACAGTGACCGTCCGCGTTTTCGACAATACCGGCAGTTCCGCCGAAACGCGGACGCGATTGCGGGTGACATGAGAAGTAGTCGGTAGACAGTAGTCAGAAGATTCGTTTCTATTCTGACTACTGGTGGAGGCAACCATGGCGACAACTATCGGGGCACTGACGGGGCGAGTCGCGCTCGTGACGGGCGCGGGGATGGGGATTGGGCGGGGAATCGGTGAGGCGCTCGCCGCGCGGGGCGCGACGGTGGCCTTTCAGGCGTCGCATTCGATGGTCGGCGCACGCGAGGCGGCGGAGCAGGTTATCCAACGCGGGGGGCAGGCGATCGCGTTGCATGGCGATCTAACACAGATCGCCAATGCCCGCCGCGCCGTGGATGAGACGGTCGCGGCCTTCGGTCGGCTCGATATTCTCGTCAACAATGCGGGCGTGACGCGCTCCGTTCCCTTTCTCGAAACGACGGAGGAGACCTACGCCGAGGAATTCGATTTGAACATCCGCGCGATGTTCTTCGCCGCCCAGCAGGCTGTGCCATACCTGCGCGGCAGCGCCGGGCCGTGCATCCTCAACATCACTAGCGTCCACGGCTTCGCCGGAATGCCGAATCACACCGCCTATGCGGCGACGAAAGGCGCGATCATCGCCTTCACACGGCAACTCGCCATCGAACTCGCGCCGTTGCGCATTCGTGTCAACGCGATTGGGCCGGGGCTGATCGAGGTACCACGCTACTTCGATGACCCGACCTATACAAGCGAAGGGGGCGGTGCGCGCGTCCCGATTGGCCGCGTCGGTCACCCGGACGATGTCGGCGATGTCGCGGCCTTTCTCTGTTCGGACGAAGCGCGGTTCGTGACCGGGCAAGTACTCTATGTAGACGGTGGCACGACCGCCGCAATGGCGATGCCATTTCCGAGGGCGGAGGACTGAGGACTTGCGGGTGGGACTTCTTTGGCATCCGAAAAGGTGGCACGCGGTTCTAGCAGGCGTTGCGGCGCCTTTGCTCGTTGTACTGGCGGCGTGCAGCGTGACATCGTCGGGATCAACCGCGACACCCATACCGACCAGTGCGCAATTGAACGAGCACGCATCGCTCGGTCAGGTCAAATACAGTGCGGTCGGGTGCGCCGCGTGCCACGGCGTGCGTGGCGAGGGCGGCATCGCCTCCCGTAGCAGCGGCACGACCGTGCGCCTCGAAGAACTGCAACGCCTCGTACGCTCCGGCACGATGGACGGCGCGCAGTACACGAATGACGAACTGACCGATCAGGACGTCGCTAATATCTACCTCTGGTTGCAAACGAACCCGGCGGGATAAACGAGCAATGAGGGGTCGGCGACCCCTCATTGCTCATCACTTATTGCTTCGCGTTATTGGTGATCGTAGGCGACGAGTTTTGCCCCGCTGTCGCCGCTACGCAGTTTACGGAGCGCGGTACGCTCGATCTGTCGCACGCGCTCGCGGCTGATGCCCAACTGGCTCCCAACTTCCGCCAGTGTATACTGGCGAGGCTTGGTGATACCGAAACGGAGGTCCACGACCAACCGCTCGCGCGGCGCCAGCGCCTCGAGCGCTTCCGCGATTTCCTCACGCAATAGCCCCGCCGACACTTCGGTTTCCGGGTTCTCGCCCTCCACCTTGTTGCCGATCACGTCACCAAGCGTCACATCCTCGTCGCTGCTGATCGGCACATCGAGCGAGAGCGTTTGCTGCGACATGCGCATCATCACCTCGACGCGCTCTTCGGGCAGTTCCGCTTCTTTGGCGATCTCCTCGATTGTCGGGCGACGGCCGAGTTTCTGGCTGAGTGTTTGCACGGTGCGATGGAGGCGCGAGACCGCCTCACCCATGTGGACGGGCAAGCGAATCGTCCGCCCCTGGTCGGCGATGGCGCGTGTGATCGCCTGCCGGATCCACCACGTCGCGTACGTCGAGAACCGGAATCCGGTCTCCCAATCGTACTTGTGCGCGGCGCGCATCAGGCCGATATTGCCTTCCTGCACGAGGTCGAGCAATGTCAGTCCACGCCCGACATACCGCTTCGCGACACTGACGACGAGCCGCAGGTTGTGCCGCACCATCTGCTGCAGTGCGAGTTCATCTCCTGCCTCGATCCGTTGGGCGAGCGCGATCTCCTGCTCGTGATTCAGGAGCGGCTGCGTGCTGATTTCGCGCAAGTAGGCCCGCAACGAGTCGCTGTCGTACGGCGTCACATCCGGCAGAATCTTCAGTTCTTTCTTGTCACGGGCCTGCCGTCGCTCCGCGATGCTTGTCAACACGGGGCGGGTAGCGGCAGCACGATGTGCCGTAATCGGTGTAATTTCTCCATAGGCCGCGTCATTGCGGCGAACACTTGCATAAACCATGTGAAAAGCCCTCCGGTCCCTTGATGAGATGCAGACCGACCGCGCCATTGCAGCCGGTACTTTGTATAACGCGCGATGCCGCCGAATCCTTCCCAACTGCACCAAACGTGCCAACAATCGTTTCCGCTCCCATTATCAGGTTCTACGCGCTTCGTACCGCTTTGGATGACAATTGGCGGCATCGCGTGCATACCGATCTACGTACACAATGCCGAGACTGATACACTGCCTGCGGATCACCGTACGCAGTGAGAAAAACGATGCCCGAACACGCCGCAGACATGCCGCTTCAAACGAGCCAGCGCGCCTCTTTCGCGCTGTCGTGCAGTGTCGCGCGCGGGATCGTCTACCTCAGTGATCCCGCCGTCGTCTTCAACGCGCTCCAGAGTGTGGAGCGCGTCGTTCAGCGCCAGCACGGCACCTTCCGCGTCACACTCGCACCGATCCATGTACCCGGCGTTGCGCTTCGGCCCGCCGCCGAGGTCGCCTTCGCCACGACCGACACCCAGGTAACCGTTCGGAGCATTGGAGAAGAACCGCACGACCTCCAACCCGGCGAGGTTGCGGCGCGCGTCGTCAGCCTCCTCGTCCTCACGCCAACCGCTGCGGGCTGCGGCGTGCAGGCATCGCTCCGGATCGAAGCCAGCGTACCCGGACGCGCACTGCCGTCGCTCGTACCGCGCATCATCGCCCAGCGAACGGCGGAAACTGTCCTTGCCCTGCGGATCAAACAAGAAGTGCAGGCAATGGTACGGGCGCTCGTGCAGGGATATGGTGCGTGGGAAGATCTGGAGTTCGAGGATTGACGCAACGAGTTCATCGCGACAATCCTCGAACCTCGAACCTCCCTTCGCGGCAATGTACACACACGAACATACCTGCTACCCTGCATCGCGGACGCGATCAACAGGAGGAGTGCGCATGGATCCGATCTGTACTGCCGCATTGGGGAAGTTTCGCGAGCAGGAGCAGGGTTTCCTCGCTGTTATCGCGGGCCTTCCCGATGCGGCGATGAACTGGCGGCCCGGTATGGAAACCAACTCCATTGCGGTGCTCGTCGCGCATACATGGGGTGCGGCGCAGGCATGGACAGCACGGGCGACCGGGTCGGAGGTTGAACGGGACCGCGACGCCGAGTTCCGTGTCGTGCTCGACGCGGCGGAGGCGGAAGCGCTGATCCGGCGGGCGGGCGCACGGGTCGCATCGTTCGTGGAAGCAATTGATCCGGCAACCTACGGTGACGATCGCGTGGACCCGAACGGCGAGCATTGCACGGTTGCGATGTGCCTGATCCATGCGCTCGAACATACACAGGAGCATCTTGGTCATGCCGGTCTGACACGGCAGATGTGGGAACAGCGGAAGCCCTAACCCCCAACCCCTTCCCCACGGGGAAGTGGGGCCGGACGGGGTGATATGTCAAGTGCTTGCTTTCTGGGCTATACGGAAGAGAAAAGGGGTAATGTATGAAACCGGTGATTGATGTGGTGCTACGGATGCTGGATGGGCAGGCGGAACGGTACGGGAAAGCGGTGGACACGATGCCGGACGATGCGCTTACCTGGCGACCCGGCAATGAGGAGACCAACTCTGTCGCGCAACTCGTCAGGCATGTTACGGCGGTGCAAACGCTGTTACTTGCCCGCGCACTCGGCGAGCCGGTGGAACACAACCACGAGTACTCGCTCCGCAATGATCCAGCGACACGAGACGAATTGCACGGCCTGATCGCCGCAGCGAAGGCGAAGAAGGATGAACTACTGATGCGTCTCGATGCGATGGACATGAGCGAGATGCTTGCTGGTCAACGTGGGCCGACCATGCGCGCGCATTACGTTATCCACACCGCCGACCACGGGCAGGAACACCTCGGCCACGCCGAACTGGCGAAACAACTTTGGGAGCAACGCGGTCAAACGATGTGACGCCGTCCGTGCGCTCAACCTTTCTTCGCATGCCTGGATTGAGTGGCGCGGTCGCCGCCAGGCAGATTCGTACGGAGTGAATCATGCAAACGCCCGATCAGACGCCGACGGGCCAACCAACATTTCGCGGCTCCGGCCCCGGCTTCGATTTCGATTCCGCCTTCGATCATCCGGGCTACGGCACGCAGCCGCTGCCCACGCAACCCGTCGCGCCGCCATACGGGAGCACGGCCCCACCGTACGGCTACGCCGCCCCGCCCTACGGGCAGACAGCGAGCGCCCCGCAGACCTCCGGCTACGCGATTGCGAGCCTTGTGTGTAGCATCGCGAGTTGGTTTCTCGTCCCATTCATCGGTGGCGTGCTCGGCGTGGTGTTCGGGCATATCGCACGAGGAGAAATCCGGCGGTCGCAGGGATGGAAGAGCGGCAACGGCCTGGCGCTCTCCGGGTTGATCATCGCCTACATCCATCTCGTCGTCGTTATCGTGGCGGTCGCCTTCATCGTCCTGCTCGCTCTCGCCTTCGCCTCGGACGGATACCGGTCCTGAGCGCCCGCGATGCGTCGCCATTGCAGGACAGGGTCTGGCATTTTGCACTTTTTGAACACTGTAGATTTTCAGGTATACCGCTGGTATAATCGCCTCTGCAAAGCTCACGGGTCTTATTCTGTTTTACCGGAGGTATCACATGGATGATGTTTGTTCGCTTGCCTGCCCACCGATGGCAGGAACCGCATCGGTCGCGATCGCGCGCGATGCGTCACGTTCGCTGCTGCGCTGGGCAATTGTCGGCGTGGCGAGCGCGATTCTCTTCGCGCTCGCGCTGATGCAGAGCGGATCGGTCGGCGCGGCCGCACCGGCCACGTACGACAACACGATCTGCATCAACTACTCGACATGCTATCCGACAACTACCACGACGGCGACGAACACGACCACCGGCCTACCCGGCAACGCGGTGGTGCGGACGTACTTCGACGCCCGTTACTGCAATGGCCTCGTGTCGGTCGTTACGGACAGCAGCGGCACCCTGATTGATGTCTGCACGACGACGGGCCAGCGCATCTATCCGATCTTCCCGGATTATGGCTTCGGCAATGGCTTGGGCTTCGGGGCAGGCTTCGTCGGTTCGAACTTTGTTGGGGCGAACTTCGTCGGTGCAAACTTCGTGAACGGCACGTTCCTCGCGCCGGGTACCGCCAACGGCATCACGTGCAACGGCGTGTATGGCTGCCCGTTCGGTGGCGGCTTCATCGGTAATGCCAACAACGTCAACTTCCTCAATGGCAACGCCTGCGGCTTCAATACCTGCAACACGTTCCCGGCGGGTGCCACCTTCGTGGGCGGCAACACGTTCCTGTACAACGACAACCGCTTCTGCACCGACGGCAAGATTGCCTTCGTGGCGAATCGCGGCTACTTCTGCCAGAATGGTGGCCCGCTCGTGACGAACAACGTCGCGACCACGGTAAACTGCGGCAACTTCTTCCTCAACGGTTGCGGCATCTACCGCCCGTTCGAGGCGAACACCGCCGCTCCCGCCGCTCCGCAGCAGACGGTGACGACGTACGCCGCCGCCCCGAAGGCTGCCGCGCCGGTTGTGCAGGCGGTGTCCGCACCGTTGACGCAGCAGGCGGCTCCGGTTGTTGCGAAAGCGCAGACCGCTCCGGCGGCTGCGGCACCGACGACCGCCAACAAGCCAGCCGGCACGATCACGGCGGATGACCATCGGGGATAAGCCCGGTTCGGCGTCGAGCCTTCTTTCCCCGCTTTCCGTGACTTTGCATCGTACATCGCGCGTCCCATTCGGGGGCGCGCGGTTCGTTTCCCCACGTTACAGACAGTCGTCGTTCGCACGAAGCGCGTGTTATCGTATCCGCGTCGGATGCATGGACCGTATCCGCTCACGATGAGGGCAGAGCGTGTAGGCGATCATGGCCGCTTCATACGCGCGGTCGCAAAGAGGAGAACGAACGATGCGCGAACTGAAGAGTCAGCGATTGCGGCGGGTGAACCATCAGGGGGACGCGCTACGGATGGGGATGAACTGGACGGAGGAAGACCTCGGCAAGCCGCAGATTCTCGTCGAGAGCGCGTACGGGATGGGTCACCCCGGTACATTCCATTTCCGGCCACTCATCGAGGAAGTCTCTAACGGCGTCTTCGAGGCGGGGGGCAAGCCGGGTGTCTTTTACACCTCGGACATCTGCGACGGCGTCGCGCAGGCGCACGCGGGCATGTCCTACTCGCTCGTCTCGCGCGATATTCAGGCGGCGATGATCGAGATTCACGCCCTCGGCCACCCGCACGATGGCATGGTGCTGATCTCCGGCAACGACAAGTCCGTGCCCGCGCACCTCGTCGCGATGGCGCGCTGCGACCTCCCCGCCATCCATCTGCCCGGCGGTACACAGATGAACGCGCCGAACTACATCACCTCCGACGCGATGTGGGGGATGGGCGCGGCGGTAGAGCGGGGAGAGATGACCCGCGAGGATATGGAGATGCACCAGCACGACGCCTGCCCGAGTTGCGGCGCGTGCCAGTTCATGGGGAGCGCCAGCACCGGGCAGGTGCTCGTCGAGGCGCTCGGCCTCGCGCTCCCGGGGAGCGGCCTGATCCCCGCCGCGCTCACCCGGCATATGCGCGTCGCACGGGCAGTCGGCAAGCAGATTCTGAAGTTAGTTGAGATGGACCTGACGCCGCGCAAAATCCTGACGCGCGCGGCATTCGAGAACGCGATCATGCTGCATGCGGCGGTCGGCGGCTCGACCAACAGCCTCCTGCATCTGCCGGTGATCGCGCGCGAAGTCGGCTTGGAAGTGACGATTGACGACTTCGACTACATCCACCGCCACGTCCCCGTGCTCGCGAATGCGAAGACGACGGGCAAGTACCCGGTCGAATACCTCTGGTACGCGGGCGGCGTCCCGGCGGTGATGCTGCAAATCCGCGATCTGCTGCATCTCGACTGTTTGACCGTGACGGGCAAGACGCTCGGCGAGAACCTGACCGAAATCGAGCAGAGCCGCTTCTTCCAGGAAACGCGCGGCTACCTCACGAACGTCAAAGTGGCGGTGGAGGAAGTCATTCGCCCGCGCGACCAGGCATTCGGGCCGGAAGGTGGAATCGCCGTATTGCGCGGCAACCTTGCGCCGGGCGGCGCGGTAATCAAGCATTTCTCGGTACCGAAGGCGATGCACGTCCACGTCGGCCCGGCGCGCGTCTTCGACAACGAGGACAGCGCCGTCGCCGCCCTGATCGAGCGCGTCGTCCAGCCCGGCGACGTGGTCGTGATCCGCTACGAAGGCCCGAAGGCGAACGGCATGCCCGAAATGTACTACGCGACGGCGATCATCGCCGCGAGCATCGAACTAACGGCGACTTGCGCCGTCGTCACGGACGGCCGCTATTCCGGCGCGGCGAAAGGCCCGGCGGTCGGCCACGTCACGCCCGAAGCGATGGACGGCGGCCCGCTCGCGCTGGTCGAGGAGGGCGATCTGATCGAGATCAACGTGCCGGAACGCCGTCTCGCCATCGTCGGCACGCGCGACGGAGCATTGATGCCCGAGGAGATGGATGCCCTGCTTGTCGTCCGTCGCGCCGCATGGACGCCGCCCCCACCGCGCCACATGACCGGCATCCTCGCCCTCTACGCCAAGATGGCCGCGAGCACGGCGGATGGGGCGTACATCGCGTAGCGAGATTGCCCAACCCAGCCCCTCCCGGAACGGGAGGGGAGCACGACGTGATATCCGGATATTCCGCGTTCACTACAAACGCCGATGCCAAGTTCCCCCTCCCATGTCGGGAGGGGGTTAGGGGGTATGCTTCCCCTTACAGCGCGTAATCCCCCTTATGTGCCTCTTCCAGATAGCGCGCGAGCAGGTCAATGCACGCCTGCACGTCCACCGCGCTGACCATCTCGTTGACGGTGTGGACGTAGCGCGTCGGGATAGAAAGGGTGAAGGCGGGATGCCGCCGTTCAGCCGCTGAATGCCGCCCGCGTCCGTGCCACCGGCGGGCAGGATCTCCATCTGATGCGCGATCCCCTCGCGCTCGGCGATCGTGCGGAAGTGCTCGACGAGTTTCGGGTGGCAGATCAGCGAGCCGTCCATGATCTTGATCGCCGCGCCGCCGCCGAGGGTCGTCACCGTGTTCTCTCCGCCCCCGCCGGGGATGTCCATCGCCAGTGTCACATCGAGCGCGACGACGATGGTCGGGTTGAGCGCCGAACCACTCGCCGCCGCACCGCGCAAGCCGACTTCCTCCTGTGCGGTCGCGACGGCGTAAATCGTCGCCTCGCTGGAGCGCATTGCCCGGAGCGCCTCGAACATCACGAAGAGGCTGGCGCGGTCATCCATCGCCTTGCAGATATAGGTGTCGCCGACGCGCTCGAAGGTGCGATCCATCGTCACGTAATCGCCGACGCGCACGGCCTTCTTCACCGCGTCGGCGGCCATGCCGAGGTCCACGAAGAACTCGTCGTGCTGCGGCATCTTCCGCTCTTCGCCGCGTGTCAGGTGCGGCGGCTTGCGGGCGGGCTGCAATGCGCCGCGCAGTACACTGCCGTCCGCCGTCGTGACGAGCACGCGCTGGGCGACCATGTTCGCCGGATCGTGCCCACCGAGCGTTTGCAGGCGGAGAAAGCCCTTGTCGTCAATATACTTAACGAGAAAGCCGATCTCGTCCATGTGCGCGGCGAGCATCACGCGCACATCATCTCGCCCGCGCTTCGTGCCGATCACATTGCCGAGGGCATCGGTGCGCACCTCATCGGTCAATTCGCCGAGTTGCTCGCGGGCGATCACCCGCTGCTGCTCCTCCCGCCCCGGCACGCCGGGCGTTTCCACCAACCGCCTGAACAACTCCTCATTGAGCGCCATGTCACGTCCCTTCCATCGCAATCCGAATCAATCGCCGCGAGAGCGTAGCGCGGCCTCATCGGCGCGTCAAACAAAAACGAGGATACGGAGCACAGAGGACACAGAGAACACAGAGGACGCTGAGGAGATCGGAGAATAGTCTTCTTTTTCTCTCTCTGTGTCCTCTGTGCTAATCCCTCATCGTGTGGGAGGCGACGGAGGTGGGGGCGGTGGAGGTGGAAATATCGGCGGGGTGGTACGGGGTCATGGGGGTGAGGAGGGGGAATTGGACGATGAAGGCGGTGCCGCGTTCGACGGTGCTTTCGACAGCGATCGTGCCGCCGTAGCCCTGAGCGATTTCGCGCGCGATGGCGAGGCCAAGGCCGGCGCCGCCGTCGTCGCGCCCGCGCGCGAGGGTGCCACCACGGTAAAACCGCTCAAAGAGATGCGGCAATCGCTCGGCAGGGATGCCGGGGCCGTCGTCCATCACGCGCAGTTCGACCGCCGCGCGATCCTGCCGCACGACGGCCCAGATGTGCCCCTCCGGTGGCGTGTATTTGATCGCGTTGTCGAGCAAAATCAGCGCCAGTTGCTTCAAGCGGTCGGGGTCGCCCAGCACGAGGAAGGGGCCGGTCGCCGGGGAGTAGATGATGTCGTGGCCGCGCGCCAACCCGCGCGCCGCCCGCACCGCGCTATCCACCGCTTCGTCGAAGCGGATGGGGACGGGTTGCGGCTGCTCCCCCGTCTGCGCGCGGGCGAGGGAGAGCAGATCGCCGATCAGGCGACTCATCCGCTCGGCCTCGGTCGACATATCGTCCAGTATCTCGGCGCGCTCGTCGTCCGCCATCCGCACGCCGTGATAGCGCAACAGATCGGCATTGCCGCGAATGGCGGTCAGCGGCGTGCGCAGTTCGTGCGAGGCGTCCGCGATGAAACGACGTTGCGCCGCGAAGACCGCCTCCAACCGCCCGAGCATGCCGTTAAAGGTCTGGCCGAGATCCGCCACTTCATCGCCGGTATTGGGGACGGCGACACGCCGGGAAAGGTCCTGCGCTTCCTGGATGCCCGCCGCATCCCGCGCCATCCGCCCAATCGGCCGGAGTGCCGTCTTCGCCACCGCGTAAACGATCATCGCGAGGATGAGCGTCGCAGCGAGCACACCCCCCGCGAGGAAAATTTGCGCCTTGCGGAGCGTCGCGGCGAGCGGTGCGGTCGGTTTCGCGGCAATAACCGCACCAATCGGCTGCGTGTTGAGCGGAATTGCGACGGGGTACACAAAGGCTCGCACCTTTGCTCCGTCAGCCGTGTACAGCGTCGGGAAGGTGAATTGCCGGTCTTTGATTGATTGCACATCAGCGGGTGAAAGCATAATCGGCGATTTTAGGTCGCTCGAATGGCTAACATCCTTCCCATCACTGTCAACGTATTGGATATATACACCATCGAGCGCTAAAGGATCGAGGACGGATGGCGGCGGTACAAGAGCAATTTGATTCGCCCGATCAACGAGAATTCGCCCATACGCTTCGCGGGCACGTGTGCTGATCGTGTTATCGAGGTCGCTGCGCCATGAGTGATCGAGCCCCATGTAGATCACCACCGCGAAGACGCTCAATGTCGCAAAGAGGATCGCGGTGTACCAGAGTGTGAGACGCAAACGGATAGACATGAGATGTGCGTTTCCCCCTCGCGCTAAGCGATTTCTCGCTCGCGCAGGGTGTAGCCGACGCCGCGTACCGTGTGGATCAGCCGGGTTTCCCCTTGCTCCTCCAACTTGGTGCGCAGGGCGCGGACGTAGACTTCGAGGACGTTCGACTCGCCGTAGAAGTCGTCGCCCCAGACGCGATCCATGATCAGATCGCGCGGGAGTACCTGCCGGGGATTGCGCAAAAAAAGGACCAACAGATCGAACTCACGCGCGGTCAACTCGATGGAATGGCCGCCGCGCCGCACATCGCGCGTGCCGAGGTCCACGACGAGATCGGCAAACTTCAGCGACTCGACGTGGTTGGTGGCCTCGGTTTGCGTCGCGGCCCGGCGGAGCAGGGCGCGCACGCGGGCGAGCAACTCCTCGAAGGCGAAAGGCTTGACGAGGTAATCGTCCGCCCCGGCATCGAGGCCACGCACGCGATCCGCGACGTCGTCCCGAGCGGTGAGCATCAGCACAGGAGCACGCTCGCCCGCTTCGCGTAAACGACGCGCGACTTCCAGCCCGTCAATGTCCGGCAGCATCAAGTCGAGGATGACGAGTTCCGGCGGTCGGTCGCGCACGGCATCAAGTGCGGCACGGCCCCCATCGGCCACCTCCACGGTGTAACCCTCCAATGCCAGCCCGCGCCGCAAAACATTGGCGATGGCGCGCTCGTCTTCCACAACGAGGATGCGCTCCCCCATCATCCCCATTGCCTCCCGGCCTTTCGCAGCGTGCGCCGCATCCTACCCACGCGGGGATTGTATCGCACCCCGCACGGGCGCGCACCTTTGGGAAAGGATGTGAAGGCGTCAATCAGCAGGCGAGGTCGTGTTCGCCGGGTGGTGGCACGCGTTTATCGCGCGCGGTGGCATCATCACCATACAAATCCACGAGCCGAAGGTCGAGGCGCGTGACGACGCCACTTTCGTAGATCTTCGGCGACGTGACGCCGACATCGCTTTGCAGTGCGTGCAGGTAGCCGGAAAAAGCAGTGTCGTGCGACAGATGCGACGCCGAGCGCCAGTGCGTCATCAGTGCTCGGATGCAGTTTCGTGCGCTGTCCGCGTGCGTGGACATGTTGCCAGCCTCCACAAGCGATCTACCCCGTTGCTCCCGGCGACCGAACACGCGATGATTGCGCTTGTGGCGACCGTCATACCATTCCGAATGGGATGCAAGAAAATGGACTGTTTCGTAGATTTGAATGAAGATACATACTGATATGTGACGCGGCAGGAAAAGGAGTGAAGAGTGTGAGCGTAGGAGGACGTGTTTCGATAGGCGGACAATCA